>MZGO01000062.1 GCA_002084985.1 Thermotoga sp. 4484_232
GTATGTACAGGTGCTTTTATCCCTGCTTTCTTATGGAATACTGGCAGTCCCTTACTTTCAGGTATTCCCATCATCGATCTGAAAAGCTCATCCTTGAAAACACCGCCCAGTTCTTCGGTCACACTTTTAAAAATCGTTCTGTACAGTTTCTCGGAATCAACAAGAACACCGTCCATGTCAAATATGATGGCTTCCAACATGCAACCTCCAACAAAACGTATTGATAAAGGCCGCAGATAACAGAATGTATAAGATGAAAAGACAAAGAAAAAGCAATAAATGATAAAATCTTTGTGTAAAGACAAAATCAGGAGGTGGTTGGAGATGAAAAAGCTGATACTATTGATTTTAGTGATCTTTTCAGTCATGCTGATGGCTCAACCGAAATTGGTTATCTGGTGCTCAGAAAAACAAGTGGATGTCCTTCAAAAACTTGGAGAGGAATTCCGCGCAAAATATGGTGTGGAAGTGGAAGTACAGCAGGTGGATTTTGGATCAATCAAACCAAAATTCCTGACTGCAGCTCCAGCCGGAGAAGGAGCGGATATAATAGTTGGAGCTCATGATTGGGTAGGAGAACTTGTTGTTAACGGTCTTTTAGAACCTATTCCAGAGTTCGCCGATATGAAATATTTTTACGATACGGCCATAAACGCCTTTTCCTATGGTGGAAAGTTGTACGGTTTGCCTTATGCTATGGAAGCGATCGCCCTCATATATAACAAAGAATACGTTGAAGAACCTCCAAAGTCGATTGATGAATTGATAGAGATGGCGAAAAGTATAGACGAAGAGTACGAAGGGGAAGTTAGGGGATTCATCTACGACGTTGCCAATTTCTACTTCTCAGCTCCCTTCATATTCGGATACGGTGGATACGTTTTCAAGGAAACCCCGAAAGGTCTGGATGTGAACGACATAGGACTTGCGAATGAGGGAGCCATAAAGGGTATGAAACTGATAAAAAGATTCGTCGATGAAGGGATCATAAAAGTGGGAGATAACTACGGAATCATGGATTCCATGTTCAAAGAGGGAACAGCTGCCATGATAATAAATGGCCCTTGGGCGGTGAAAGCATACAGGGACGCTGGCATAGACTACGGAATATCCGTTATACCAGATCTCGAGCCAGGTGTTCCCGCAAAACCATTCGTCGGTGTTCAGGGTTTCATGATCAACGCAAAGTCTCCCAATAAACTCCTTGCTATAGAATTTCTGACGAACTTCATCGCTAAGAAAGACACGATGTACAAGCTCTACCTTGGAGATCCAAGGCTTCCAGCCAGGAAGGATGTCCTTGAGCTCATAAAGGATAATCCCGATGTGGTGGCTTTCACCAAGAGCGCCTCTATGGGTATTCCCATGCCGAATGTTCCTGAAATGGCACCGGTGTGGTCGGCCATGGGAGATGCTTTGAACCTCGTTATAAATGGAAAGGCAACACCTGAGGATGCCTTAAGGAACGCAGTCGAAAAGATCATCTCTCAAATAAAGAAGTGATGGGGGGAATCCCCCCATCACTTTGATTCGCCAAGGAGGAAAAAACGTGAAGTTCTTTTTAAAGATAGTGGGATGGTTTTTACTTCTTATTTTCAACGCTTTCCTCTTCTGGAGTGTCATCTTCCTGTTCTCTCACGGTCTAAAAGGTCTCTCAACGGTCCTTCTGATAACACTTCTCATGATCGACTTTTTCATATTCAACAGAAAAGCCTATCCATACCGCTATCTAATACCTGCTCTTTTCTTTCTCTTCGTTCTAGTTCTATACCCCATATATTTCACCATAAAAACAGCCTTTACCAATTATGGAACAGGCCATCTGATAACTAAAGAAGAAGCCCTGTATAGAATCTTGACGGATCCAAATTTCACCTATATAAGGGATGAGGAAAATCCTGTCCCTTATTCTGTGTTCTGCGTGTACGATGGTATAAAGCCAACCGATGATTTCTTGATACTCTTCAAAGTAAACGGGAAACTTCACATCGGTTTCAAACCTCTTCCAAAGGAGAGAAGAGGAACTGAGATATTGTTGAGTGAAGGAAAACTTTCAATGATAGAAGAGATTGAGCATCTCCAGATCGTTCCTGAATCGAAGGATTTGGATGAGATCAAGGTGGTCAAATTGAAAGATAAAGTATACAAGCTCCTTTACAGTCCTGATATACCAGAAACCGTGAAATTCTCCGCTTTCTTTAAAACTGCCATTGGCCAGAAATATTTAAGCAAGGCAGAATACGTGCACCCAGATATAGGTACAATAGCACTCCGAATAGCCAAAGATGGCAAGTGGAGATTTTTCAGAGTGGAAAGACTCTACAGGCTCAGCTACGTGGAGGAGATGGTGGGAAACAGATTGAAAACCAGAATGATCGTGGTGAATAACAGAACAGGGAGAAGATTGATAGAAGAAGATGGCGCTTTCTACGATATCGATGATGAAGGAAATAAGCATTTTGTCATAGGCTACATAGATTATGTTGGTACAAGAAACTTCGAAAGGATTGTAAAAGATCCAAAGATAGCTGGCCCTTTCCTGAAGATATTCATTTGGAACTTCATCTGGGCTTCTCTAAGCGTTGTTCTGACGTTCACCGTTGGCCTTGGATTTGCACTGATATTGAATGATAGATACCTAAGGGGTAGGGTCATCTACAGAACCCTGTTGATAATACCCTGGGCCGTTCCCGCCTTCATATCCGTTCTTGTCTGGCGCAACGGTATGTTCAACGAGACTTATGGTGTGATAAACAAGTTTTTACTTGGTAAAATCCTCGGTTTGGGGCCCATCAAATGGTTCAACGATCCCTTCTGGGCGAAGTTCGCCTGCTTGACAGTGAACACATGGCTTGGCTTTCCCTACATGATGACAGTCTCTTTAGGAGCACTTCAGAGTATACCGGATGAACTTTACGAGGTTGCTTCGATAGATGGAGCAAACAGATGGCAAAGATTCTGGAGGATAACTTTCCCCTTAATCATGACGACGGTCGCCCCATTGCTGGTGGGAAGTTTCGCTTTCAACTTCAACAACTTCGTCAACATATACCTTCTAACACAGGGAGGCCCTCCCATTCCAAATACAACAACGCCTGCTGGTGCTACCGACATACTGATCTCTTACACTTACAAATTGGCCTTTGAAGGGGCAAGAGGACAGGATTTTGGATTTGCGAGTGCGATATCCGTTATCATCTTCCTCTTGGTAGCTGGAATCAGCTTCGTGAATTTCAAAATATCCGGAGCGTTCGAAGAGGTGAGGAGGTAGTGATTCGAAAAAAACCTAGAGTTATAACACACATTTTCCTGATATTCATGGTGTCGATAATACTCTTTCCCATCGTTTGGGTTGTTGGAACCTCTTTGAGGAGAGATGAAGCAGCGTTTTCATCAAAACTCTTCTCCTCAAGACTCACGCTTCAGCACTATAGGGATCTCCTAAAACCGGAAAAGAATATACCGGTGCTGGTTCAAGACCTTCAGAATTTACTTTCCTTCTCTGGACGTTATGAAAACACATCTATAGAAGAGATAAACGGGAAAATAGTGGAGGATATAGAGATGTTCAAGCATTACATGAAAGAGAGTGAGGAGAGATTCGAAACGGTTTTAAATTCCTATGATAAAATAGCGAGATTCTTGAATGAAAACTGGGAGACAATAAAAGAGGACGTTCTGAAACATCTAAGTGATGTGAAAGAATCCTTTGAAAGAGACGCAGAAACCCTTGGAGTGAGTGTTAAAGATGATCTCTACAAAGTAGTACTTTATGAGAGAATAGTCGGTCAAAGGTTCTCTTCGAAGGTTGTCAAATATCACCTGGAGGAGTTGTCGGAGATCCTTGAAAAGAGAATATCGGATGAGAAGGATTTTTACGAAGTTTTAGCAGAGCTCAAGAGAGTATATGAAAGCTTTTACGGGGCGCTAAAAAAAGACTTGAAAAATCTCTCGGAAGTTCTTGTGAAGTTGGAAAAGGATATGGAAGAAGAGGAAAGCATTTACCAGAGCTTGGAGATGAAGATCCTATCCACAATCGAAAACATAAAGGTAGCGTACGTTCCTGAAATGCGATCTTTGAAGACAACTTTGGAAAACCTCCTGAAGATTCTAGAAGAGATACCAAAGTCCTCTTCCAACTTTGAGGTTGTTGTGGATGATTCTTCCCTGATGAACAGTTTGAAGGAAATTTCTCCAAGAATAGAAAGACTGAAATCCCATCTTGGCCTGTTCGAAGGAATGAGCCTGGAGGATACTTTGAAAGAACTTTTGGAAACCACTGAGAACGTTCTACAAAGAGTTGAGAAACTCTCAACTGCTGATAAAAAGAAACCTCTCTTTTCAGATTTCATCGTGGTATACGATGATATATCGAAAGATTTGACGAGACTTTTCAGGGATCTGGACGAGATGGTAATTGATCTTTCTCAAAAATTGGAAAAACTAAAAGTTTTAGAGAACAGGAGGAAGAATCTTATAAGAAAAAAGGAAGAGGTTCTCAAGAAAATCACGATGCTGGAGAAAAGATTGAGGCCTTTTGAAAACAAGTTGAGTGTCTATAGAAAAATGCTGATATTGAACGAATACATCAGTCTGTTGAAAAGCAAAATAACATCGGTGGATAAAATATCTGGATTTTCCTTGAAGGATATCCTCAAGTACGATCTCCTACTGAAATCTTTGAGAAGCATGTCATCCAACAGTTCAGATTCTGGCCTTTCCAAAAGATCTCTGACCATCCTGAATAAGGTCTTGAACAAAATGAAGTGGATATCCGATTACAAGAGCTTTTGCAAGAGTTTCGACAGATTGAAGAAGAGGCTACCTCCTGTATTCAAAAAAACGAAGTGTCTGTTGAACGATTTCGAAAGATACTATCCTTTTCTTCTAAAGCTATCATCTGAAGGTGTGTTCGTATCCTCAACTTCTTTAAATGAGCTTTACAATGTCATAAGAGCCGAGTACGTAGGGCCTATAAGTGGAGACCTTGGAATAGTGAGCAGGAAGTCTGGAGATCTGATCGATGAGATTCCGTTCAAACCTTTAAAAAAGGAATTCAAAAGGATAGATAGTAATCTATTCAGAATAAATCAAATATGGCAGCAGAAAACGAAGCACTATTTCCTGAGATGGGTTTTGAACTCCGTTGTGGTTTCAGGTCTTGTTGCCATCATAACAACTTTCGTATGCGCTTTGGGAGCTTATCCTGAGGTTTTGGGGTAGGCGATACGGTATAATGGTCCTTCTCCTCATACAGATGTTTCCAGCTATAATGTACATGGTTGCTCTATACGGCCTCTT
>MZGO01000063.1 GCA_002084985.1 Thermotoga sp. 4484_232
GAATACATAGAAAAACACTCGAATGACGAAGAAGCTCTTGAAAAAGCCTGTGAGATATTCAATATAGATCCTGAAAACGTGTCGATTGAGCCTTTGGATGAAAATGAGGAATTTGAAATGGCAAAGAACATTGCACTCTATCATCATGAAAAGTTCGATGGATCAGGTTATCCTTACGGTTTAAAAAATGATGATATACCGATGGAGGCTTTGATAGCGGCTTTTGTCGATGTGTATGACGCTCTTAGATCTCCAAGACCTTACAAAAGGGCTTTTTCATCGCAGGAAGCTTTCAGGATCATAACAGAAGGTGATGGGAGAACTATTCCAGAGCATTTCCATCCAGATGTGCTAAGGGTTTTCATAGAGCATTACAAAGAGTTGGAGATTCTATGGGAAATGGTAAAAGCTGGAAAGACCGAGGATATCATCAGGGAGTGATGTTTTTGAGACTCGATAGATTCCTGGCCAACTCCAAGATAGGTACCAGAAAAGAGGTCAAAAGGTTGATAAAAGCGGGTGTGGTGAAGGTGAACGGTAAGATCGTCAAAGACCCGTCGTTTGATGTCGAAAAGAATGATACCGTTGAGGTTAGGGGAAACAGAGTTGAGCCACCAAGGAAGGTGTACATCGTTCTGAACAAACCAAAAGGTTTTGTATCGAGCACCAGAGATCCCAAAGATCCTACAATTGTCGATCTGATAGATCATCCCTACTCTGAAGATCTCTTTCCCGTTGGAAGGCTGGACAAAGATACCGAGGGACTCATCATTTTGACGAACGATGGAGAATTCGCCCACAAAGTCATATCACCGAAGTACGCGGTCGAAAGAGAGTATCTGGTGAGGGTTGATAAAAGGGTGAATGATAAAGTCTTGGGAGAGCTCACAAACGGCGTCAAATTGAGAGATGGTCACATTGCTAAAGTAAAGAAGGTGAAGATCCTATCGGAAGATGGAAGGAAAATATCGTTGGTGCTGACGGAGGGGAAATACCACGAAGTGAAGAGAATGCTTTCAGCCGTAGGATTGAAAGTGTTGAGTCTGAAGAGAATCAGATTGGGTAACTTGAAACTCGATGAAAACATACCTCCAGGAGGTTGGAGAGAGTTGAGCGAAAAGGAGGTGGCGTCTATACTTGAAGGAGGAGATAGTGAGAAGAATAAAAATAGCACCTGAAGATCCTGGTGTTTACATTTTCAAAAAAGATGATAAAGCCATATACGTTGGTAAAGCGAAGAATCTGAAGAAGAGGCTCACATCCTATTTGAAAGGTCATGGTAAGGCCTCCTATATAGTAAAGGAAGCTGACTGGTTGGATTTCATAGTTCTCAGAAACGAAAGGGAAGCTCTCCTTCTCGAAGCAGAACTCATAAAAAAGGAGCAGCCCAAATACAACGTTCGCCTTAAAGAAACCGAGTACTATCCCTATATAAGGATATCTGACGATGAAATACCATATGTCGAGGTGGTGAGGAACAAAGTCGGCGGTGGGAGATACTATGGTCCATACACCAGTGTTTCTTTCGTCAGGAATCTTCTCGATATTTTGCAGAGACTGTACGGTTTTAGAACGTGTAAGAAGAATCTGAGGAGAGTCAAAAGGCCCTGTTTTGAGTATCATCTCAGAAGATGCGTTGGACCCTGTATAGGAAACGTTGAAGAACATAGAGTGGCCATAGAAAGTCTGGAAAGATTCCTGAAAGGAGAGACGGAAAACGTTCTTGAAGAAATAAGAAAGAAAATGGAGCATCATAGCTCGATGCTCGATTTTGAGAACGCCATAAGATACAGAGATATTCTCTTACGGTTCGAAGACATTCTGAGCTCGCAAGGTGTTATATTGAAAGAGCCACGGAGTCTAGATATCATCACACACGATGACTGGTTATTCATCGTTTTGAGGATAAGAAACGGCTTCTTGCTTGGGAAACTCGTTTTCGAGATGAGCGAAGGAACTATGGATGATTTCGCAAGGGATTTTTATATTATAAAGGAAAGAGAGTTTCCTAAGGTGATAATAACCGATGATGCCCCTGAAGAGAACTACTCCTCTTTCGGTGTTGAGTACTTTGGTAGTCCAAGAGACGAGGTTGAAGAGGATCTTCTTCAAAGAGCAAAGGAAAATCTTTTAAAAGAACGAGAAACGAGGGGTATAAGAAAGGAAAGTTTGAAGCAATTGAAAGAGATCTTGGGACTGCCTTCTTTTCCAAGAAGAATAGATGGAATAGATATAGCCCACTCTCAAGGAAAGTTCACCGTGGGATCCGTAGTTGTTTTTCAAGATGGTATACCCGACAAGAGAAGTTACAGACATTACAAACTCGATCTGAAAAACCCAGATGATTACAAATCCGTGTACACGATCGTGAAAAGAAGGTATGAAAAGCATGAGCTTCCAGATTTATTGTTTGTAGATGGTGGAAAAGGTCAGGTGATGGCAGCTCTTAAAGCGCTAAAGATTTTGAAGAAAGAATGTCCCGTTGTTGGTCTTGCAAAATCTGAGGAAAGGATTGTGACTGAAAAATTCGAATTGAAGTTACCTTTATCTCATCCCGCGTTGAGGGCGCTTGTGACTGTCAGGGATGAGGCTCACAGATTTGCAAATCTGTTTCATAGGAAGGTAAGAGAAAAAGAAAGCCTTTCATCTTTGCTTGATGGTATACCCGGGATAGGTAAGAAGAGAAAAAGAGAGCTGATGAAGAAATTTGGAACTCTTGACAAAATGCGGAAAGCAAGCATCGAGGAATTGATAGAGGTGGTAAAGAGTAGGAAAATTGCTGAAGAGATATTGAGAAGAGTCTGATATGGTAGAATATTAAAGGCCTTCTTTTCAATTTCAGGCTGATTCTCCACTGCAGGACAAGGAGGGAAAATCTTGAAGGTAGCCGTTCTTGGAGCCGGGAACGGAGGACAGGCTCTTGCTGGTTATCTTGCCATGAAAGGCTATGATGTTGCTCTCTTCAACAGAAGTTATAGGAGGATCGCTCCGATAATAGCGACGAGAAAAATAAGGCTTGAGGGGGAAATCGTTGGGACATATAGGGTCTCTTTTGCAACAACTAACGTTGAGGAAGCCATTAGGGATAGAAAAGTCATAATGGTAGTTGTCCCAGCATTTGCGCACAAGGATGTGGCAAGAAAAATCGCTCCGTTTCTCGAAGATGGTCAAATCGTGATCCTGAATCCCGGGAGAACAGGTGGAGCCATAGAGGTTCTGAACGTTTTCAAAACGATGGGAATCAAGAAGGATGTGATAGTTGCTGAAACTCAAACGTTCGTTTTTGCTTCGAGAATGTCCAATCCCGGGGTCGTGAGGATATTCAGGATAAAGAATGCTGTTCCCGTCTCGGCACTTCCTGCAAAGAGAAACGAAGAACTCAGAGAGGTTTTGAGTGACTTGATGCCGGAATTCGAAATAGCCCCCAACGTCATATACACTAGTTTCAACAACATCGGTGCCGTTTTTCATCCTGCCGTTCTTCTTCTGAACGCTGCCAGGATAGAGTCAACTGCCGGTAAATTCGAATTCTATCTTGAAGGGATCACACCATCTGTTGCAAGGGTTCTAGAGAAAGTCGATTCGGAAAGATGCGAAGTCATGAGTATCTTTGGTGTGGAACCTTTAACCGCTCTTGAATGGTTGAACTACGCATATGATGTTGTCGGTGACAATCTGTATGAGGCTATTCACAGCAATTCGGGATATCAGGGGATATACGCACCTCCAAGCATAGTGAACAGGTACATCTTGGAGGATATTCCAATGAGTCTTGTCCCCATATCTTCGTTTGGGAAGGAATTTGGAGTGGGAACCCCGACCATAGACGCGATCATACATGTTGCAGGTGTCATGCTTGGGAAGGATTTCTGGAAAACTGGAAGAACCATCGAGACTTTGGGATTAAAGGGCATGAGTGTTGAAGAGATACTCAAGATCGTGGAGGAGGGAATGTGAAGATACTGGGAGCTTCCATTGGAAGCGATGTGCATGTTGTGGGGCTTTTAAATTTTCTGGATATAGCAAAAAGGGAAGGATACGATGTTGTGTATCTAGGTGGAGCGATCCCTGTTGACAGACTTGTAAGGGAGATGGAGAAAAACCAACCAGATATCGTTGCTATAAGTTACAGACTAGGCTCTGAACCTTTGAAAAAGCTTCTAGATGAGTTGCGGCGTGAGGTGAGGGAAAAGGGACTCGATAAGATAGAATACGTGTTTGGAGGAACGATGGAAACGGGAGAGGTTGCAAGAGCATCGGGTATTTTCAAGAAAGTATTCGATGGAACTGAGGAACTGGAAGACGTTGTGATGTATCTGAGAAAAACCATGAGGGCTTCAAAAGAAGAGATGGAATTTCCTCAAACACTTCATGAGAGGATCGAATTCAAGAAACCTTTTCCTCTGATTCGCCATCACATAGGGCTTTCAACGATGGAAGAAACTGTGGAAGAGATCGAGAAACTGGCAGAATCGGGGCTTCTCGACATAATATCCATAGCTCCAGATCAAAACTGCCAGCAGTATTTCTTCGAACCTGAAAAAATGGATCCAAACCAGGATGGTGCTGGGGGAGCTCCCATAAGATCGGTAGAGGATTTTAAAAGGTTGTACCAAGCCACTAGAAGAGGGAATTATCCTCTGGTTAGATGCTATTCTGGTACGACACACCTTCTGGAATTTTCAAAAATTTTGAAAGAAACGATAAACAATGCCTGGGCTGCTATCCCTATCTTTTGGTATTCAGAGCTTGATCGGAGATCGAATCGAGATCTACTCTCTGCTATAAAAGAGAACCTTGAAGCTATAAAATGGAATGCCGAAAACGACGTTCCCGTTGAGGTAAACGACTCTCACCAGTGGGAGCTGAGGTATGCCCACGATTCCCTTGCTGTTGCAACCGCTTATTTGGCTGCATATGTGGCAAAAAAACTCGGCGTTAGATGGTACGTCCAGCAGTTCATGATGAACACGCCTCCTTCGCTCTCTCCCAAAATGGATATAGCGAAGATGATAGCAAAGAGAAAACTCATCGAAACTTTGGAGGATGAAAATTTCGTGGTATTCAGAATGGTAAGGACCGGCCTTCTCTCATTTCCAGCGGATCCATACAGTGCTATGGGACAACTGGTATCTTCGATGTTCTACGCATCGTACTTGGAACCTCACATAATCCATGTAGTTGCCTACTGTGAAGCCATGAAAAGAGCCACAAGTAAGGAGATAATAGAAAGTGTCAA
>MZGO01000064.1 GCA_002084985.1 Thermotoga sp. 4484_232
TTCTATATGCAAACGTTAATTCCACGATTTTGTTTCCAAGCTCATCAACACTGTTTGTAAGAGCATCCACTCTCTTGGACTCTGCGTACAATCTGTTCGAAACACCTTCTATCTTCACTTCAAGCTCACTTTCCACTTTCTTGATCTCGCTTTTAACGGCAGCTATATCCTTTTCAAGAGTTGCCGAATTTTCATAAAGCTTGAGTATGTCTTTGTCATGTATTAAAACCGTTTGTTTCAACTCTTCCAGTGCTTTCCCAACGTTTCCCACAGCTTCCTTCACAAAACTCAGATCGGCTTTCTTTCCAAGAGTTGCTTCAACATCGTCCAATTTAGCTTTTACTTCCTGGAGGGATTGCTCTAACTTCGCCAGATCTTCTTTCAAAGAATCCACTTCCATGGTTTTCTCAGCAACATCCAGTAATGAGGATATCGTCCCTGAAAGATTCAGTTCGATTTCGGAAACCTTCTTCTTGAGAGATTCAACTTCTTTCTCCACATCTTCTATTTTTCCTGAGAATTCTTCAGATTGTTCATCCAAAGCCTTTTCGAGATCTCCTATTTTCGCTTTGAGATCCTCCAGAGAGGATTTCAATTTCATAACGTCTCTTGTGAGTTCTCCTGTCCTCAAAGCTATTCCATTTACAACCGTTACAAGATCCTCTATCTTAGCTCCCACAACTTTCTCCTCTATGAAATCCAGCAATCTACTCACCGCGGTGGCAGCTTCATACCTGGTTATACACCTATCCCCTTTGAAAGTTTTATCGGGATATCCTATGAAAATACCTCTTTCCCAAAGTTTGTAAACATATTCATATGCCCAGTGATGTTTCGGAACATCCGGGAAGAACGCGAAAACCATCGCTGATGAGACCGTTACCAGAACTATAAGGGATAAGATTTTCTTCTTCATAAAACATACCTCCCCTCTCTTATGTTTTAAAGTCGGGGGAACTTCTGGGGATGATCCCCACGGCTTCAAAGTGTCCCCTCGCTTTACCTGTCGATGATTATACCATCTCAAACGTCATCAATTCAAGATTTTCAATAGATCACTTCACTTTCGAGAGAATCCTGTAGAATCTACGCTTGCCAACTTTCAATACAATCTCCTTATCAAGTTTCAGTATTTCTCTGAAATCCTTGACACGTTCTCCGTTAACATATACTCCACCCTGATTTATCAATCTTTTTGCTTCACTTCTACTGGAAGCAGCTCCAACTGAAAGAAGCAAATCCACTATCGGTATCTCTTCTTCTCCGAATTCGTATGCCGGGATATCCTCTGGTACCTCTTTCTCTCTGAACACCTTTATGAACCTATCTTGAGCTTCTTTAGCTTTATCTTCTCCATGGAAGAACTTCGTTATTTCGAACGCAAGTTTCATCTTCACATCTCTTGGGTTTATGCTCTTCTCTCTCATCCCTTCCTCATATTTCTCTATTTCTTTTTCTGGTATATCGGTTAGCAATCTCATGTATTTTATGATCAGGTGATCCGGTATCGCCATCAGTTTTCCATACATCTCATTGGGAGGATCAGTGAAGGCAACGTAGTTGTTGTAACTCTTGCTCATCTTCAATTTCCCGTCGATTCCCTCTATTATGGGCATCGTCATGACTATCTGAGGTCTTTGTCCGAACTCTTCCTGTATCTTCCTACCAACTATGAGGTTGAAATATTGATCCGTTCCACCCATTTCTATATCTGCCTCTATAGCGACGGAATCGTAAGCTTGAGCCAGCGGATACAAGAATTCGGAGATGGCTATCGGTATTCCCTCTTTATATCTTTTCTCGAAATCGTCTCTTTCAAGCATTCTAGCGACAGTGTACTTCGATGCAAGAATTATAACATCAGCGAAGGTCATCTTGTCAAGCCATTCTCCGTTGAATCTGAGCTCTGTCTTTTCAGGATCCAGTATTTTGAAGGCTTGCTCTTGATAAGTCTTGGCATTCTCTAGAACTTCTTCTTTCGTCAACATAGGGCGTGTTACCGATCTTCCGGAGGGATCTCCTATACGGGCTGTGAAATCACCTATTATCAGAATCACCTTATGACCCAGATCCTGGAATTGCCTGAGCTTTCTTAAAACAACAGCGTGTCCAAGATGCAGATCCGGTCTTGATGGATCGACCCCAAGTTTCACCCTAAGAGGTCTTTCTTCTTTCAACCTCTCAAGAAGTTCTTCTTCCGACACCAAATCCACAACGTTCCTCTTCAGAATTTCGAGTTGTTTCTCGGGTTCCATCCCATCACCTCGAGATGAAGTAAGCGGTGACTATGCTGGAGACCATGAAAGCGATGGACAGAGCCACCGTTATCTTTCCACCTGTGTCCAATCCCTTCTTTCTACCAAATACAGTATATAGAGAACCCGAGCCAAAAGCTCCTCCAAGTTCCGAATACCTGCTCATCTGATTCAAAACCATGTAGATTAGAGCAACACTTATAAGACAGTGGATTATAGACATAACCAGTTTCATTCCGACACCTCCTTCTGAGTTTCGCGGTGATTATACCATATTGAGCACCTTCTTTAAAAATTTTCCCGTGTAAGATCTTTCAACCTTTGCTACTTCTTCCGGTGTTCCTGTCGCCACAACGAATCCTCCATTTTCACCTCCCTCGGGTCCGAGGTCTATTATGTAATCTGCGTTCTTTATTATATCCAAATTATGTTCTATAACTATCACGGTGTTTCCTCTATCGACGAGTCTGTTCAAAACATCTATCAATTTCTTCACATCCTCAAAATGAAGCCCAACTGTCGGTTCATCCAGAATGTAAAGGGTGTTTCCGGTGGCAGTTTTTCTCAACTCCGATGCGAGTTTTACCCTCTGTGCTTCACCACCGGAGAGAGTCGTTGCAGGTTGTCCAAGTTTTATGTAACCAAGTCCAACATCGTACAGTACCTGAAGAGTTCTCCTGATTCTTGGTATGTTCCAGAAAAACTCCAAAGCCTCGGAAACCGTCATTTCTAGGACATCCGAGATATTCTTCCCCTTATAGGTAACTTCCAACGTTTCTCTGTTGTATCTCTTTCCTCCACAGACATCACACTCCACATAGACATCTGGGAGAAAAAGCATCTCTATCTTAACGTATCCTTGTCCCTGGCAGGCTTCACACCTTCCACCTTTTAGATTGAAACTGAATCTACTCTTTGTGTATCCCCTTGCTCTGGCTTCAGGAGTCATCGCAAAGAGCTCTCTGATCTCATCGAAAACCTTGGTGTATGTTGCCGGGTTACTCCTTGGAGTTCTTCCTATCGGTGATTGATCTATGGCGATAACTTTATCTATGAATTGATAGCCTATTATCTCATCGTATTCACCAACTGGCATCTTGGTCCCATGAATCAGATTTCTCAGAGCGGGGTAGAGTGTATCCATAACGAGTGATGATTTACCGGATCCCGAAACACCTGTCACACATATGAAAGTTCCCAGGGGGAAATCGACAGTTATGTTCTTCAAGTTGTTGTGCCTTGCTCCAACGAGTCTTAAAACCTTCCCTCTTCCCTTCCTTCTCTGCTTTCTCACATCTATCTTTCTAAGGCCAGCCAGATACTGACCCGTTATGGATTTTCCGGGATTTCTCACCAGATCTTCTAAAGGGCCTTGGTATACTATCTCACCACCTTCCCTTCCCCCACCGGGTCCTATGTCTATGATGTAATCTGCACTTCTTATTATCTCCTCATCATGCTCCACAACGATGACGGTATTTCCAAGATCTCTGAGCTTTTTTAGTGTCCTTATCAGTTTCTCGTTATCCCTGGCATGTAGCCCTACCGTTGGCTCATCCAGAACGTATATAACACCTGTAAGACCCGATCCGATCTGAGTCGCAAGTCTTATCCTCTGAGACTCTCCCCCAGAGAGCGTGTTCGCGTTCCTTGAAAGTGTGAGGTAGCTAAGACCCACATCCACCAAGAATTGAAGCCTTTTCTCTATTTCGTTTACGAGCTCTCCAACGATGGCTTTTTCCCTTTCAGATAGTTTCTCTTTCAAACCTCTTATGAACTCCAGCTCTCTATCTATGGGAAGATCTGTGAAATCAACTATATTTAAACCATTTATTTCAACTGCAAGTGCTTCTTTTCTGAGTCTCTTCCCATCACAAACATGACATTTTTTCTGGAGTATGAAGTGCTTTTCTATCCATTCTTTCATATCCTCAGATTCCGTCTCCCGGTACCATCTCTCGATTTTTGGAACGACTCCTTCAAAGGTCTCATCTCCGTATAGAACAAAGGATTTTATCTCATCGGGTAGATCTTTGAAAGGAACGTGAGGAGATACTCCCTTCATTGAGACCATCCTTGCAACTCTTCTTGAAAGTCTCCCATCCCATCTATACGGAATTATCGCCCCATCCAGGATCGATCTTTCTTCGTCAATAACTGACTTGGGATCCACTTCGAGTGTGAATCCCAGCCCGTGGCAGTGAGGACACGCACCATATGGACTGTTGAAAGAAAAGAGTTTTGGTGTTATCTCAGGAAGTCCAACTCCACAGATAGGACACATCAAGCTCTCACTGAATATAACTGTCTCACCTGTGTCAACGTTTCTAACTTCAAGGATGCCCCTCGCTTCTCTCAAAGCGATTTCCATACTGTCTGCGATCCTCGTTTTTTCATCTCTTCTCAACCTCAGCCTGTCCACGATGAGTTTTATGGTATGTCTTTTGTTCTTCTCCAGCTCATTGATTTCTTCGAGCCTTCTTATCTCACCATCCACTTCCACCCTGACAAAACCTTTTCTTATCAGATCCTCGAACTCTTTTTTGAAGGTTCCTTTCTTTTCGTTGGCGATAGGAGCCATTATGTAGATTCTTGCACCTTCATCGAATTTTTCGAAGAGATCCTTAACCATTTCATCCAGGCTCTTTTTTTCAAGGAGCCTCCCACAAATGGGACAATGTGGTTTTCCTATCCTTGCGTAAAGTACTCTCAAATAGTCGTATATCTCAGTCACGGTGCCAACCGTCGATCTTGGGTTATGAGAAACGCTCTTTTGATCTATGGCTATAGAGGGAGACAAGCCCTCTATGGATTCGACATTCGGTTTTTTTAGCTCTCCTAGAAACTGTCTCGCGTAGGTTGACAAAGATTCGAGGTATCTTCTCTGTCCTTCTGCGTATATGGTGTCCAGAGCAAGAGATGATTTCCCAGAACCTGAAAGACCCGTTATGACAACGAGCTTGTTTTTCGTTCTTGAGATTGTGAACCCTCGCTCCCCTCACCACGATGGTGTCCATGACAGATCACCTTCATATCAAGTGATCATAAAAAACCATATCACCGAGAAAGCAACCGTCAAGGTCAGAGGAATAAGAATCTTCTTCAACACACTGAAGACGTCCACGTTGAAGAAATCCGAGGTTAGTATCACACACAAATGGACCGGTGATAGCAATACACCAACCACAGCAAAGATGTAGGTGTGGTATACGAAAGCCTTTCCTGTTATTCCCAATATCACGGGAAGAGATATTCCAACTGCTCCCTGTGTTATACCTGTGGACATTCGCCTATATTGTAAATCTCCAGGATGACTTTGAATATATAAACAAAGGTTAATATCATGAATGTCTGCCATCTTTTCAGAACGTTCAAGATGGATCGCAGAAAATACTTAGATCTGAATACAGAGTAAATCGAGACGTTTATCAAAAGGGCAAACCAACTTTCCAGTTTGAACACTAAGATCAAAACACCCGTGGATAGAATGGGAAGGATGGGTAAAAACGTTTTGAGATCACTGACTTTAGAGAATTTTGGAAGAGATGGGCCGTTGAAAAAGAACCAACCTGATAAGACCGAAACCAGGAATACAGGAAGAAGCTTTATGGATATCTCCGAAACACTCATTTTTGAAAGCTCAGATGTGAGGATTATTGCAGGATATATGGGCCAGAAAAACTCGATAGTGTGTCTGAACCAGTAGTTTTTTGCAGTAAGTATCAGAGGATCTCCTTTTTCATCCATACTCTTCACCATGGGAGCTGTGAAGAGAGCTCCTCCTGGCATCGGCATGAGACCGATGAGCATGGGTGTTAGAGAAGTTGCTGTTTCTTTCGATCCAAAAAGCTTTCTTGCACCTTCAGAGAACTTGCTACTATCCCCTGAACTTTCCATCAAGCTCGTTAGAAGGTATATCAGAAAAACCGCCACCACAAGTTTTTGATATGAAGGAGATAATCCAGTTTCGATTAGAACTTTATGAATCTCTCTGAAAACATCCGGGTGAAAGGAGGCCAGTATCAATATTCCCATGATCAGGGCTGTGAGCAAGTTCTTCAACACCCTCTGGATGAACACGATGGTTAAAAGGGCGGTAACCACAGATAACGTGGCCAATTTTTATCCCTCCATCTATCGCGTGATAACATATCTTCGAAATTATACAGCAAGGGGGTAACAGCATATGGAAAAACCTGT
>MZGO01000065.1 GCA_002084985.1 Thermotoga sp. 4484_232
GAACGGATAACGGTGAGTGTGGATATCGCCTCTCTTGCCTACTTCGATGAGAAAACGAACAAATGGGTTCTAGAGAAAGGAACCTACGAGATACGAGTTGGTGCCTCTTCAAGGGATATCAGACTTTCTGGATTTATCGATGTGAGAAACTGAGTTAGAAAAGAAACATCGAAAGCTTGTCAATATTATGATAAAAGCGAGTTAAAATATTCTCGGAAATGTATTTTCCGATTTAATTATTAATCTCTTTCGGAGCTGTATTGGAACAGTAGGATAATATATTATTTCAAAAAAGTCACATGTTTTTTATTTCAACTCAACATGCCGTATTTTAAGATACTCAAGTGATAGGGTGAAAAATAAAGGTAACACACGTTCTTCAGGGAGTATGAAAATGAAAGTTAAAAAATGGATAATTTCCTTGACCTTATCATTCTTTGTCCTGGCTACAGGATCGATAGTTTCTCTGTGGGAGAGCCATCTTTCATCGATTGCAAGAATTCTTGTGTTCTCAGAGGAAGTATTAATGGTCGTTTTCATCCTTCTCCTCTGCCAAGCAGACTTTCCTATCATAGGGTTAGGGTTTTCTCTAATCGGAATAGGCACCGCCCTTCGATTGTTATCTCATCCTATATCTTTTTTGGGTAGCGTTCTTGTTCTAGCAGGTTTAGTTGTAGTTATCCTGTATGCCAAAAGCCTTTTAAACAAGCTTAAAGAACGTGCTTATCTCGATCATCTGACAAAACTTTACACCAGAACGTTCTTTTTCGAGGAATGGTTGCCGAAAGAGATAAACAGACAGGAAAGGGAAGAAAACGGAAGAATAGCGTTCATATTCATAGATCTCGATAATCTGAAAGGGATAAACGACAGATTTTCCCATCAAACAGGAGATGAAGCTTTAAAAATATTGGCAAAGGCTATAAAGGAGAATATCAGGCTCACGGATGCCGCTGTCAGATACGGAGGAGATGAGTTTCTAATAGCTCTTCCGGGTGAAAGTATCGACACGGCGAAAAAGGTCATAAGAAGAATCAGAAATTCTGTGAGAAAGAAGAAGTTCAAGGCCAGTATATCGATAACAGCTGGTATAGCTGAATGGAAAGTTGGTGAAGACGTCGTAAAAGCCATAAAAGAGGCTGACAGAAAGATGTACGAATTCAAAAGGAAGAAAAAATGCTAAGATTTTTGGAAAGGATGTCATGCCTTGCCGACTTTTATTTTTCCTGATTAATCCTGCCATTTTGAAATTTTTTACAAATAATCCCAATAATTTTTAATTATAAGTGATAAATATTGAATAATCACCTTGACTTTTTTGATATATTTGAAGTACAATTTTTCATGAGGTGATCAGATGGGGTGGAAGAAGAATCTTGCATTGATCGCTCTAGGAAGGCTCGTATCGATACTTGGAAGTTCAATCCAGGCTGTTGCTATCCCTTTGCTTGTTCTGGATCTTACACACTCTGGTTCCATCATGGCCAAAATGGCGTTGTTCTACATGATACCTCGTATCATCATAATGCCTTTTGCTGGCCTCATTGGTGATAGGGTTAACAGAAAGCATCTCATGGTATGGATGGATTATTTAAGGGGGATTCTCGTGATTATCCTCGCTTACATCGCGTACAAGGATCTTCTAAGTATTAGAATACTTTACCTCTCACAGGTCTTTATGGCCATCATGGACAATCTTTTCATGATACCAACAGGAGCCATGATACCAGATATCGTACCGAAAGAACAACTCACAAGGGCGAATTCCATAATGGGAATGATAAATTTCATACCACAGCTTATAGGACCCGCTGCGGGTGGAGTGTTGTATGGTTTTTATGGAATAAAGATTATTTTCTTGATTAACGGTTTATCCTTTCTAATTTCAGGGTTCAGTGAGATGTTCATAGAGTATCATCAAAGTGCATTGAAAGGTGCTTTAACTTTGAAGAAAGTCGTTTCGGAAATAAAAGAAGGGCTCATGTTCGTCTGGTCCCATAGTATACTGCGTATGATAGTTCTGGGAGCGATGACAATAAATGTTTTTTTATCACCAATGTTTCAGGTTCTGTATCCTTACACTCTTAGAGAAGTTGTAAAATTCTCTCCCCAACAATTTGGATACCTCGAATCAATTTTCATAGTTGGTGCTCTCATGGGAAATGCCCTGCTGGCCACCTTCTTCGCAAAGAGAAACGTATCAAAGATCATGAAAGGATCCTTGGTTTTCGTTCTATTTTTGGTCCCCATATTCGGTGTGTTAACTCTTCCGGGGACCCTTAGCAGATTTAACACTTGGGAAATGTTCATGTTCTTCTCGGTACTTCTGGTTCTCATGGGGTTTCTAGTTCAGTTTGTGGACGTTCCAATAGAGGTTATCTTCCAAAGGGAAACACCAACTGAGATTAGAGGAAGAGCTTTTTCCATACTGATGCTGATGGCACAGGGTACCATGCCAATAGGTATAGCTATGTATGGAGCTCTTCTTGACATGATGGCGATACATAAGATATATTTCCTGGGGGGAGGAATCCTCACAGTTATCGGAATACTTCTCATAGCATTCATCTTATACATCTCTCATAATTTATTTTTTGAGCTTTAACATCTATGGCTTCGGCTGGGCATTTTTCCTCGCATATACCACATTTAACACACTTTTTCTTGTCAAAATGAGGAACTCTGGTTATGAGAGGCTCTATTATCTTACCAGCTCTGCTCAGAAAGGATCTCGTAGTTGGAAGTTTAATGGTACTTTTGAAATCATCTCCAGCGATCTCGTAATCTGGAATCAAACCTCTCTTTCTCGCTTCTTTCAGAACGAACACGTCATCAGGACTCACGCCAAGGGATCTCACAATCGCATCGTCCAGTGCGAAAGCATTTCTTGAAATGGCTAAAACTCCGAAGAACCTTTTCTCACCATTTGAGGGGCCGTTTCCTTCCATTCCCCACACACCGTCGAGAACTGTTAGAATCGGTGAAACCACTTTATGGACATCTATCAAAAGTTTTGCAAAATTCTCATCGGTTCCCGCCCTCAAATGCCATGATGATTTCTCGATACCCACGATACAACCGAAGGTGTTCTTCACACCGAGCGTCATTACCATTTGAGAATGTGTTTTGAGTTTTGGTAGATTCACAACTCCATCCACTTCGAAAACAACTTTGGCTATTTTTATATTTCTGAAGATTTCTCCATTAACGATCACGTAATCCTCGAAAGGCACTAACTCCACACCGAGTTCATCACACACATCTTTTATGCCCGAAACTCTTGCTACCCTCTCTAGATTACCAACAGCTGGACTATCACCAACGACAGGTTTCACACCTGAAGCCAATAGAAACTCCAGGACGGCTTTAACAACGAGAGGATGTGTGGTCACATGCTCATCAGGTTTCTTAGGAGAAAGAAGGTTGGGTTTTACAAGAACCTTCTTCAGAGACGTGAAGAGATGGGAGTAACCCTTTAAAGCTTTTAAAAGCTTGTGATAGGCTTCTTCATAACTCTGAGCTCTCAGGATTTCGACCTTTTCCAGATTACCTCCTCCCCATCCTTTATGACAGATATCCTATCGGGTACTTTGAGATTTTCCTTTTTTAGTATCTCCAGTATAAAATCTTTAGGCAGAGAGGTTTCTACCCATATTTCCGAGATATCTATTTCCCTTAAATCCCTTTCTGCTATCTTAATCAATGCCTTTTCTACTGCTTTTACGAATCTTTCCATATCAAAAATCAAGAGGGGAGTGCCCCCTCAGAAGCTCACATCTATCCTAACACCCACAGGAACAGACGTCATGCTTTTTCCTTCACCGTAATTTCTCATTTCAACAGAAGCTCCAAGCCCTATCCTCATACCTTCATATTTTCTTGAGTAAAACGCTCCCGCTCCAAAAACGTATCCCAAGCTCTTGAAATCGAGCTCAGGGATGGAAGCCCCTCCAAATACTCTCATTACAACCTTGGAATTATCATCAATCCCGATGCTGTATTTACCGACTGCAAATATGTCCAGGGTGAAAGCGTTCTGAGAAGCATTTATGAGTTCAGTTGCTGCACTGTTCAAGAAATATGCAAATCCAACACCCACACCTGCATCGAACTGGTTCGAAATACCGTATGTTAGATCCAGAGCAACATCAATGTAGGAAGCACTAGCTGCATCGACAGGTGTTGATGTTATGGTGAAGGCATAACCACCGAAAACACTGAGGTTAATTTCAGCCAGGGCAAAGGCCGCAACCATCACAAAAGCTATCACCAGGAGTTTTTTCATGTTTTCCCCTCCTCAAGTATTTTTTTGTCATCTTGGATTATACCATTTCTTCACACATCATACGAAATGTTCTTTAATTTTTGAAAAAACATCGTGGTAGAATAACTTCGAATCTGCGATTTGGTGGTGATATCATGAAATTCACCGTGAAAATAGATGTGAAAAAATTCATAGAAAGCGGCAACCTCAGAACCCTTAAAACCATTCTGGAAGATCAGGAACCTGCCACCATCCTTGAGATGATAGAAGATCTTCCACCTGAAGAAAAAGTGATAGTCTTCAGATTACTTCCAAAAGAATTGGCAGCCTATGTTTTCAGCGAATTGGAACCAGATGAGCAAACGAAGCTTCTTTCTCTCTTCAAAGAGGATCGGATAAGGGACATATTGAGCAGTATGGATCCAGATGACAGGGCAGAACTCTTCGATGAAATGCCGGCTAACGTCGTCAAAAGACTGATATCCTACCTTGCTCCTGAGGATAGAGAGATAACCATGGAGCTACTAAATTATCCACCTAATTCTGCTGGTAGACTCATGACACCAGAATACGTTGACTTGGAAGAAAACATGTCAGTTGATGAGGCTTTGAGGCATGTGAGAGAAACTGGGAAAAACAAAGAAACCATCTACACGTTGTTCGTCATAGACAGAACGAGAAAACTTTTAGGAACCGTGGAGCTTAAGAATCTGATTTTTGCAGATCCCGAAGTTAAGGTCAGGGATATCATGAAACCAGATCCCATGTTCGTTTACACCACAGCCGATCAAGAGGAAGTTGCGATGATTATGAAGAAGTACGACCTTCTGGTTATACCAGTTGTGGACAGTGAAGAAAGACTCGTCGGCATCATCACAATAGATGACATAGTGGATGTTATCGAAGAAGAGGCAACAGAGGACATATACAAAATGGCTTCTATGGAGATGATACAAACTTCCTATTTTCATACTTCCCCTTGGGATCTTTTCAGGAAAAGAGTGATATGGCTCATACTTCTATTGCTTCTTGAGAGTATAAACGGGAACATTATAAAAGGTTTTGAGGAAGTTCTAAAAGGAATGGTAGTTGTGGCGGCCTTCATACCAACGATGATTGATACCGGTGGTAATACGGGTTCTCAGATATCGGCTCTCATAATAAGAGGATTTGCCCTTGGAGAGTTGAAGCTCAAGGATTGGTGGAAGGTTCTTTTAAGAGAAGCTGGCATGGGACTCATGATGGGAGGAGTACTTGCTGCTGTTCTATTTCTGAGAGCTTTCATAATATCTCATGATCTAACGGTGAATCTTGCTGTTTCCATTGCCCTTTTGACAGTGGTTGTGTATTCCAACATCTTAGGTGCTGCACTCCCTTTCCTTGCTCGTTTCCTGAAAATAGATCCCGCCATGATGGCTGGGCCACTTCTTACAACGGTCATAGACGTTACAGGAATAGGTATGTACTTTCTCATAGTTAAGATGATCGTTGGCTAGAAGTAGCAGAGGCTCATTCCTCCATCTACGGTTACCGTCTGCCCTGTAATGTAAGAAGCTTTTTCAGAAGCTAAAAACACAACAACAGATGCTATCTCTTCAGGATCTGCCATCCTTTTCATGGGAAAACTCTTATTTTTCTCTCTTAAAACCTCTTCAAAGCTTTTTCCTGTCCTTTTTGCCTCATCTTCCAACAGTTCTTTCACCCTTTCTGTCATGGTGTAGCCAGGTGCCACACAATTGACGGTTATGTTGTAAGGGGCAAGATCCAGAGACAACGTCTTCATGAAACCCGTTATACCCAGTCTTATGGAATTCGAAAGGATTAAATTTCTAATAGGTTGTTTTACAGTGACAGATGTGAGAGCAATGATCCTTCCCCACTTTTTCTTCTTCATCTCGTCTATAAAAGTTTTTATAAGCCTTATCGCACTCATCAGGTTAACCTTGAAAACGTGCTCCCAGTCGCCCTCATCGACATCGAAAAATCCTCCAGGTTTTGGTCCTCCAGCGTTTAAGAAGAGTATATCGATCGTTCCAAACTCTTTTAACGTTTCTTCCTTTAATTTCTCTATATCCTCCTTCTTTCCCAAATCCACTTCAACTTTGTGAAGCTCACCTCCCACTCTCTTGAGTTCCTCTTCTGCTTTTAGCAGGTTTTCCTTGTTTCTTGAGCATATGACGACTTTTGCCCCTTCTTCTAAAAAAGCTTTGGCGACAGCCTTTCCGATCCCTTTACTTGAAGCGGTAACAACAGCTACTCTCCCTCTTATTCCAAGATCCATCAATCATCCCTCCCGTTTTCCCACGTTACTTCCCATCTTTCCACGAGTTCTTCTGGTATTCTAGCCACGAAATCTTCGTCTCCACCCCTTCGCATGATGAATCTGTTGCCTCTGAAGGGGTAAGGGCTTCCGCTTATCTGATGGGATATGTACAGAAAGTCTTTTGCTCTTGTTATGGCAACATAAAAGATCCTTTCCTCTTCATCAAGATTTCCCTCCATGATGGCCATACCATTTGGGAAGTCCCCAGGATTTACAGAGATCACAAAAACAACTTTCCACTCCAACCCTTTGGCTTGATGAACAGTTGTGAGAGTAATCTTTTCGTCTCTCTCTTCTACCATTCTCTGAATATCCACGGTCTCACTTATGCTCAAATCCGTCAAGAATTTCTCTATGCTCTCGTATCTTTCTGCAATATCCATCAGCCTTTCCACATCCATTCTTCGTTCTCTGAAATCTGGATAGGTGTTTTCGAGGTACTCAGCGTAAAAATCCTCATAGATGATTTTCAATATCGAATGAGGTTTCCTTATGTCCTTTATTTTCATTACTATCTCCTTGAATTTGGATAAATCAGAAGTTCTTGTCGTTTGTATGTGGAGCATGGTTTCAAACGGTTCCAGTCCTTCATCAATGGCTGCCACAACGGAATCTGCTATTTTAGATGCGGTTCTATCTCCAACACCATAAAAGAGTTTGGAAGCTCGAATCCACGCTGGTTTATCTTTGGGGTTGTGCACTATCCTTAAAAAAGCGAGAACATCCTTGACATGGGCAGTTTCGGTAAATCTTGGACCAGAAAGGATTCTGTAGGGTACACCAAGTCTTGAAAGCTCCATCTGTATTTCGAAAGAGTGCGAGTGACTCCTGTAGAGAACCGCTATATCACCTGGCTTGACACCATTTTCTATATAACGGGTTTGAAACCATTCCTTCTGACAGCTCGAAGTTCTTTAGGGACGGATCTTCTCGGAAGCATGTGATTTATGAAATCAACGAGTTTTTCTGTACTTCTGTAATTAGTCTGTATTCTGAAAACCATGGTCCCTGGTATTTTCATGAAATCCTCCACGTTCTCGTATCGTGCTCCTCTAAACGAGTATATGCTTTGCGCATCATCACCTACTACCATTACGTTTCCTCCTTCAGAAGCCAGGATCTCTATCAGCTTGTATTGAACGTAGTTCGTATCCTGAAATTCATCCGTATCCTGAAATTCATCCACCAAAATCCATTTAAATCTCCTCGCTTCCCTCATACGAATCCCGTCGTTCTCCTCAAAGAGCTTCAAAGCGTAGATCTCGTAATCCAAAAGATTCTGATTCAGCTTTTCTTTGGAGTACTCTTCATATATCTCCAATATCTGAGGCTCAAGTTCAAGAAATTTTGGATTGTGAGTGATGATACTCTCTTTCAGGGTTTTCAAAGTGTTTTTCATGTAGGAAAATATGGACATGAGAACTGATGGCTGTGGAAAATATTTCCGAAGCTCTCTTCCCATCTTCTCAAGAATCTTGCTTCTTGCGTGTCTCACGAGGCTTTCAGAATCTTCCCTGTCAATTATCGTGTAGTTCCTATCGAGTCCAACAAGAGGAGCGTACTTTCTCAAAAACACGTTACACACGTGATGAAACGTTCCAGCGAGCATGTCAGAAAGATCTTTCCCCGTTACCGTTTTCGCCCTTTCTATCATCTCCTTCGAAGCAGCTCGTGTGAAGGTAACAAGGAGTATCTCCGAAGGTTTCACTCCCTGGTGGATCAAATGAGCTATCTTGTACGTTATGACACGAGTTTTCCCTGAGCCCGGTCCTGCCACCACAATACTCCTTCCTCGTGCGTTCAAAACAGCATTCAACTGCTCCGCATCTAACGACTTGTATATGTTCTCGGGTATTCCTTGCGGTTTTATCACATATTTCTTCACAACATTCACCATCCTCACAACGAGTTCTGCTCACCAAAGAGTTAGCTTCGCCGGGAATATATGGGCTATAAAAGTTCCGATGAGGAATCCAACGAAAGCTTCAAGCCAGTTATGACCTAACGACTTCTTAACAGCGGGTCTGAGTTTAACAGAATCCATCATTATTATGATCAGAAAGATAGCAGATAAGGCTGTCACAGGAGAAGAAAATCCTAGACACCTTGCGATCGACCATGTGAGCCCTGTAACGGTGGCTGTGTGACCGCTGGGCATACCACCGTAACTGAAGAAGTATTTAAGATCCCTTTTTATAATCACCTTCATAGTCTGAGCTGTCAGAAAGGAGACCACTCCTAGCCTTTTTCATGGAACCGATTTTTTTCAGTTCAGAAAACTGTATCACTTCCGCTTTTATGAAACCCTTTTGTATATCACTGTGTATGATACCTGCTGCTTCGTAGGCGGTGATGCCATCCTCCACGACCCAGCTTCTGGCTTCTTTCTCCGTTGCCGTCAGAAATCTTATCAAATTCAATCCTTTTAGAACGCTTTCAAAGAAAATCTTCCTAAAATCTTCCTCGATACCGTACACCTTCCTGAATTCCTCCGCTTCTTCTTTCGGCATACCAAGAAGATCGTACTCCACTCCCGCGTTGACCTTCAGAAGTATGTTCCCCTCTCTCTTTGCCCTCTCTTCTAACGGCTTCCAGAGATTCTCTTTACACCTCTCATCAACGTTTAGAACGTACACCACTGGTTTATCGGTCAGTAAAAAAAGGGATCTTATAATTTCTTCTTCGAAATCGTTTCTTCTTTCAAAGGTTCTAGCCTTGTTTCCCTCCGAAAGATGTTTCTTCAAACGTGCCAGAGTTTCCATTTCTTCCCTTGCCTTCTCATCCCCCGCCCTTGCCACCTTTTCCCTCTTTTCCATCCTCTTCTCGATCGTCTCAAGGTCCTTCATAATCAGTTCGATATCGACTATTTCGGCATCTCTT
>MZGO01000066.1 GCA_002084985.1 Thermotoga sp. 4484_232
GTAAAATGCGCCTGGTTATAGGTCTTGGAAATCCGGGACCACGTTATGCCTTAACAAGGCATAACGTGGGTTTCATGTTTTTGGATAGATTGTGCAATGTTTTGAAATGTGATGAATGGAGAAGTAACAGGAACTATCTATGGAACGAAGTAAAAGTGATAGGAAAAAGGGTTTTTCTGGTAAAACCAATGACTTATATGAATTTGAGTGGTGAAATCTTCCCTGAAGTTCTGTACTCTTTCAATGTGGAAAAAGTGAGTGATATAATCGTTGTGTACGATGATATCAGTATCCCCTTGGGAAGTTTAAGGATAAAGAAGAGAGGATCAGATGGTGGTCACAACGGTATGAAATCGATAATAAACGCCTTGGGAACGCGGGATATACCCAGGATGAGGATAGGAATAGGGCCAAAGCCGTTCACCATCAGTACTGCTGATTACGTTCTCTCAGAATTCACTGATGATGAGCTGGAAACGATCTTTTCTGTATTGAGCAAAGCGATCGAGGCATTCGAAGTTATACTGAAAGATGGTATAGACAAAGCCATGAGCCTTTACAATACCTCTTGAGGTGATAAGATGAAGTGTTCAAAGTGTGGTAGGGAGATCAAAAATTTTTACAAGGTGGATTTCGATGGCATGACAAGGGTCATCTCTCTGTGTGAAGAATGTATCAAGGAAATTTTAACCAAAGAGAGTCAGGAACTTCAGAAAGAAGGTGTGAAATTATTGGCAGCTCATTCCAGATACGTTCAAGACAGTTTCCTCGATTCTTCCTTCTCGCCTGTTAGAGGATCATCGGAGATATTCATCAAAACTCCTATCCTAATGATCGAATTACTATTCGGTGAGTTCGATGAGAGAGAAAAGATGAATGAAATGGTGAAAAGAGAACTTTTCATTCTGGAGAGAGAACTGAAGAGTGCTGTGATAAGGGAGGATTACAGAAAAGCCAACGAAATAAAGAAAAAGATAAAGGAGATAAAAAAGAAGATGGATGTCTGGGAGGATAGATGAAATGAGAAATTCTTCTTTTGAGCCCTTTCCTTCCTACTTTCATTCTCCGAACATAAGAGAAGCAACCAGGATATATCGCTCTCCCTTATAATCACATCATGGGACTTTCATACCATTCAAGGAATGGTGATCCAGAATGATTCGTGAGATGCTGGTATCATCTGTTTCCGATGGTGAAGAAGAAGTACTAATAGGTATTGAAAGGGAAAAAGTGAAGAAAGTTGAATTCGTATCGAAGGATATTTTGGAAAATTCCGGTGTTCTTGGAATAAAAACCGGTGATACCTTCATCCCGTTAGTGGCCCCTTCTGGGATTTTGAAAGGGAAGATTAAAGTCAAATATATGATCGTTACAGAGAGAGTTGCTGTGGGAGTCACGAGAATCGTAGGATTTCTCAAACCCACAAAGGAAATGAAGACAAAGGGTATCGTCGATTTCGTAGATAAAGCGTTCGAAACCAGTGAAGGGATCGTTTTTCTCATAGATCTTCAGAGAATGCATTCCAGAAGTGAGGATATGAACATAGTGTTTGAAGTTCAAGGTGTTAAAGACGTCACCACATCCGATTTAGAAGGAGAAAGCTTGATTCTTCTGAACTATGAAGGGAAAGAATGGGTTGTGAGGCAAGGTATGGTCAAAGGGATTACCAAGAGGATGAACGAGTTCAAGCTTGGGAAAATAAGAGGTTTTGTCACGTACGAGAATAAGGTCATCCCTGTCTTTGGCAGTGAAGGAAAATGGATTGTGATACTAGAGGATATGGGATTGCTCTGTACGAAAGTCGAGAGGTTAAAAGGAGCGGTATTGAACATTGAAGGAAAGGAGAAGTGGGCTGCTGTAGGTCAACGAAAGATACCTTTTCTCAATTTAGAAGGAGTGAAGAAGGCTGGAATTTGAAAACCTGTTCGAAGAGGAAAAGGGCAGATTCCTGGAGGAAGCCAGAGAATCGATTGAAAAACTCCTGAGGAAGGTTGATCCAGAAGCCATAACCACGGCTCTTAGAGCCTTTCACACCCTTAAAGGTTCCTCCGCCCTCCTCGGTTTTGAAAAACTTCAAAAAATCTTTCATGAGCTCGAAGATATCTTCAGGAACATGCAGAAAGAGGGAAAGGTATCTTACGAGACACTCTACAGAATTTTGAGAGTGATAGATTTCCTCGAAGGTATAAAAGGAGAAATAGACTACAAGAGCTTGGATCATGTGAGAAAAATATTGGAGGGTGAAGAAGTCGAAGAGAAGAGAAAATTCGAAAGGATGGAGGGAGCCGAAGAATTTCTGGAGAATTTGATAATGAAGCTGGGTGTAATCGAGATCAGGCTTCAAGATGAGGAGAAGGAAGAAGCTTTACGCGAACTTAGACTCCTGAAGAATCAACTCATAAAAATTTTTGAAGAAATTCAGTACATCGACCTTGAAAAAGTTCTGAAGGGTTTTGGAACCATGATAAAAGTGGATGCCGAAAGACGGAGAAAGAAGGTGGAGGTAGTTCTAGATGTCGGAGGAGTCAGGATAGAAAGGGAGGACGCTAATTCTCTGAAAAATATACTCGTGCACCTCGTTAGAAACGCTGTGGCTCATGGAATAGAATCACCTGAAGACAGAAAAAGGGCAGGTAAACGAGAGGTCGGAAGGATAACCATAAAGAGTTGGATGGAAGGGGATAGAATACATGTCATAGTGGAAGATGATGGAAAAGGAATGGATATGAAAGAAATTGAGAAAAAGATGAAGGAATTGGGGATAAAGGGCAGACCTGAAGATGCCATATTTTCACCAGGATTTACAACTTCTGAAACAGCAGACGAAGTCTCTGGAAGGGGAATGGGATTGTACGCTGTTAAAGAGTTTGTTGATCAAAAAGGTGGCGAGATCTTTCTGACGAACAGGCCTGGTAAGGGTGTTTCTTTCCATTTCTACTTTCCAATAAAGAGAATCCTTAAAAAAGTTCTCATATTGAGGAGGAAAGGTGCCATATTCGGTTTGAATTTGGAAGATGTTGAAGCCACAATAAAAAGGGATGAAAGAGTTAGAGATTTTCTTATGGAAGAAAAAAGAGTCTACGAAGTTGTAGATATAGGAGAAGGGGATTTCAATTATCTGGTTCTCACAAAATTTAAAGAAGCAATAGCAGTTGATGAAATTTTGGGCCAGAAAATGGGGTATATCGTCGAGACCGCTAAAGATGGTGTGGAGGGGTTGAATAAAGCGTTTTCGTTTGTACCTGATGTTTTCATCCTGGATGTCATCATTCCAGGCATAAGAGGATTTCAACTGTGCAGGCTCCTGAGAAAACTCGAGGCTTTTGAGAAATCTGGGATATTGATTATGACTGCTTCTAATGAACCCTTCAGCAAATTTTGGGCAGCAAAATCTGGAGCAGACTATTTCATAAGTAAGGATAAGAATGGCGAGGACATTCTTAAAGAAATTGCGGAGATTCTCAGCAACCTAGATTTCAGATCAGATCCTGAAAAACTACCCAAAGATATTGTAGACACCAACTTGGATATACCGGAGATCCTAGATCATCTTTTTCTTCAGGAAACTCTGAAGAGTGAGATAATGTCTTTAGTTGAGTATATAAACGATGAGGATTACGTTGGATGGAGAATCACGGACCTTGTTCTTCAAGTTACCCATTCGGAGATAGTCGGTGTGATGATAGTCGGTGTGGATGCAGGTAGAATATACGTTGCCAGTGATGGTAAATACGGTATATGTACTGAGGACCTGAAAAAACTTTTGATATCCCATATGGAAAGACCTCATTACCCTAAAAGATGGTACATAAAAAACACCACATCTCACCTTGACACAAGCATACCAGAAGATCTTGTTTGGGATTTCTTTCTTATAAAGTCTCAGAAGGAAGAACTGGGTATCCTAGGGGTTCTATCGAGAAGTCTTGATAGAATAGAAAAAGAATCTTTAAAAACCATAACGGAAAGCCTGACAGCTTTCGTGAAGCTTCTGAACCTGGTTTCCTCATACAGGAGCATGGCTGAGTACGATGAGCTCACGCTCTTGAGGAATTACAGGTCGTTCATGGATCGACTGATGAGTACCTTCAATTCTTACAAAAAGAAAAAAACGTTTTTATCCCTCGCCATCATGGACATAGATGATTTCAAGAGAGTGAACGATTCGTACGGTCATCCCGTTGGGAACGAGGTTCTGAAAGAGATTTCCAGGATCATGAGGAATGTATTCGATGAAGATAAAAATGTGATAGCGAGGTATGGGGGGGAAGAGTTCTCCGTTTTGATGGAGGATACAGATTCATCAGACACTTTGAAACGTTGTGAAACATTCAGAAAAGCGGTGGAAGAATACGATTGGCACGAAATAGCTGAGGGTTTGCGCATAACCATAAGTATTGGCATCACAGGAACGGATTTGAAACCTTATAGAACGGCTATGGAAATGGTTAAAGACGCTGATAAAGCCTTATACATTGCAAAGAGACTGGGGAAGAACAGGGTAGAACTGTATAGAAAGGGGAGAACATGATGTCTTTCAAGATCAGGTACACTCTCTTCATATTGTTGATCTTTGGTTTGATATCACTTGTGAGTTTTTATTTCATATATAACACGTTCGCCAGAGATGTGAGGGATGAGACTCTCTCCCACCTCCAAAGCACAGTCGAGATATCCTCGAAAGCTCTGGAAAGGGCTTTGGAAAGTGTTTTAATAGTTGCAACAGCGAAAACCAAGCCAGAGTGGGTTATCAATTCCAGCATTCTAGAGATACCTGGGTATGGAAGTACAGTCGAACCGGAGATAGAGTTTTCAAAAGAGGAAGAGACGATAACGGCTAGGATATTCGGTATAGTTAACGATATGAAGTACGACGTTACCATAGATTTCGTCAAATTCGTTGACGCGATGATAGCAAAACCAAGACATGGATATTACTACATAGTCAGTTCCGATGGTTTCACCCTCTATCACACCTTCAAAGAGAGAGTGGGAATGAATCTAAGAGATGTAGACCTTGAAGATCTCTTCGACCACATCATGAAGGAGAGGAAGGGATGGTACAGATACGATTACGGGGGAGAGAGCATATTCGTGTTTTTTGATAAAATAGATATTCCCTTCAAATCGGATAAAGAGATATTCCTCGCGAATGCGATACTTGAAGATACAGTTTTTTCATCACTCAAAAAAATAAAGAATTTCTTTCTTGTCATAATACTTCCGATATCCTTAGTCGTCACTCTGATAGGAGCTTATCTTATCTCAAGCATGGGTGTCAACAAGATACAGTTTCAAACAGAGAGTATAGCGAACTTCACGAAATCTGTCGCCACCGCTCTGTCCAACCTTTTCGTGTCGTCTTCGGAGATACAGAAAGCAGCTGAAAACACTGCCCTGAGTTCCTCGAATCTCAGCGAACTCGTACAAAACTTCGCAGCTTCCGCAGAAGAAGGGAAAACAGAAGTGAATCACAGTCTAGATCTGATGAACTCATTCTTAGAACACGTTGAAAGGGCTAACGATATAATAAAGGAAACGGTTGAACTCATGGATTCGCTGAACGAATTGAACGAAAAGATAACGGATCTCTCCGATGTTATTTCTATTCTCGCCATAAACGCTTCAATAGAGAGTTCAAAAGAGAATATCGATAGAGAAGGTATAATGAAAATAGCTGATCACATTGCCAAGATAGCGAGCGATGCGAAGGAAACCGCAAAGATCTCCAAGAAGACTATCAGATTAGTACAGGAGAAGATATCTAAGGTGTTTGAAATGTCTCGTAGCATAGAAGAAGAAGTGGCGTCTGCTAGATCCGCCATGAAAAATATCCTCCAAGTTATAGACTCTTTAACAGAAGGTATAATGAAGCTTCAAGGTCTATCAGAAAGCCTTGCAGCTGTTTCTCAAGAGACCAACGCGGGTGTGGAAGAGATGGTCTCATCTTTGGAAAAGATAAGAGAAGAGGTCTCAGAGCTTGAAAGAATGTCAAAGAAGTTGAAATTGTGAGGAGGGATATGAATGGCTCTCAAGGAGAGGATAATGAACGATTTAAAGAAAGCTATGAAGGAAAGAAACGAAGTTAAGGTCAGAACTCTCAGAATGGTGATCGCTTCCATCAAAAATTGGGAAGTTGAGAATACAAAAGAGATAGACGATGATGGTATGATCACTGTTTTGACGAAAGAAGCTAAAAGAAGGAAAGAAGCTATTGAAGAGTATAGAAAAGCTGGTAGGGAAGATCTGGTGAGGGCAGAAGAGGAAGAATTGAAAATCATAGAATCTTATCTTCCAGAACGTATGAGCGAAGAAGAGATAAAAGAACTTGTGCTGAAAACGATAGAAGAGGTGAAGGCAACTTCTCCCAAGGATCTGGGTAAAGTCATGAAAGTGATCATGCCGAAAGTTAAAGGAAGGGCGGATGGAAAACTGGTGAATGAGATGGTTAGGAAGATTCTCAGCGATGGTCAGACTTGATCCCTTCAACGAGAGCATACTTGAAGGCCTCATATTAAAGGATGTACCAGGCGAGCACAGACCCACCCATGCTTCCTCCCTTCTTGTATGGTATTCGAAACCAACGAAAGATGTTAAAAAAGTTGTAGAACTCGGATCCGGCGTGGGAACTGTTTCCATCGCTTTAGCCAAGCTCTACAATGTGGAAGTTGTCGGTATAGAAAAAGAGGAGAAGTTGTACATATTATCGAAAGAGAATGCTCATCTCAATGGATTGGAGGGGAAAGTCTCCTTCGTCAAAGAAGATGTAAAGTACGTGAAAAAGCTATTTCTCGCTGAGGAATTCGATCTGCTGGTTTCAAACCCTCCTCACAACATAGCGGGAGTTCCAAGTTCGAGGAGCATAAGAAAAAGTACGAGAAGCGGTAGTTACGAGTTGATAGATGATTTCGTAGAAGCCACTTTCTACCTTCTCAAAAACGGTGGGCAGTACGTTTTTGTGCTGTCCCCTGTGAACTTCACAGTCTGGATCGTGAAGCTAAAGTTGAAGAGACTCGAGCCCAAAAGATTGTGCCTCGTTCATGGAAAGAGGAATAAAAAAGCTGAATTGGTACTTTTAAGAGGACGAAAAAATGGAAAAGAAGGCCTGGTAATCGATCCACCTGTTATTTTGAAGGAAGGTGATGAAATTGGAAATCGATGATTTGGAGGAGAGAATAGACAGGGCGATAGAAGAAAAAAATTTTGAAGAGTTACTCGACTTGTTGAAGAGGAGGGCAGAGATTCTAAAAACACTCGTTGATAAAGGTAGAATACAAGAATTGAAAAAGAAAGACGAGGAAAGAATAAAGATATTGAAACGGGAGATGGAGAAATTGAAAAATGAAGCGATAATTCTGAAGAGAGCGAGAAACGAGTATAAAAAACTCCTAGATCTTATGAGAAAAGGAGAGGACATAGGTAGGGCGTGATCTAGGTTTTTTCCTCCCTTGAGTATGGAATTCCAAGGGCACTGGGAGCTCCTATTTTCTGTCTAAAGGTCTTGCTGAAACTGAACAGCACCATTGCAAGAAGTGTTACCACATAAGGAAGCATCATCAAAAGGTTTGCAGAGACATTGACTTTTCCCCCTGCCTGGAGTCTCAATTGTATGGCCATCACCCCTCCAAAGAGATAAGATCCTATCATCGCTTTGAATGGTTCCCAGGCTGCGAATATCACAAGTGCGATCGCAATCCATCCTCTTCCAGCAGACATGTTTTCTATCCACATCGAGGTATAGGCAAGGGAAAGATAAGCCCCTCCAGCTGCAGTGATCGCCCCTCCAATCACAGTAGCTAGGTACCTCACAAGGAAAACATTTATTCCCAGAGAATCTGCAGCCGATGGTTCTTCACCAACCGCTCTTAAAGTCATACCGGCTTTGGTTCTGAATATGAAATAAAACAGGAAAACCGTAAGGATATAGCTGAGATAAACCAGTATATCGTGGTTAAAAAAAGCTTTCCCGATGATCGGTATATTGGATAGGTATGGAAGCGGGATCTCTGAGAACCTTGGGATGACTTCTCCTATGTATCTTCTACCTATAGTCCCTGAGATTCCCATTCCAAGCATCGTCAGAGCAAGGCCACTCACGACCTGATTCCAAAAGGAAAGCAAGATATACGTTGTGAAAAGTGTAAGCTCCCACAAATCCTGTTACGGCACCTATGAGCATCAAACCTTCAAGTCCCAGATTCAAAACCCCGCTTCTCTCGGTCAGTATCTCTCCAAGCGCTGCGAAAAGAAGGGGGGTGCCGGATCTCACAGCTGCTGCCAACACACTTGTGAACATCTCCACACCCCTTCACCTACCTTTTCACGATCCTTATTCTGTATCTGAAGATGGTTTCTGAAGCGAGCAAGGATAGCAGTATTATCCCTTGAAGAACGTTTATCAAGGATATCGGAATCCTCATTATTATCTGGAGTTGTTCACTTCCAACTATCAGTCCTCCGAAGAGAAAGGAAACGAGAATGGCAGCCCATGGATTCAACCTCGAAAGCCAGGCTATTATTATTCCGGTGTATCCATAGCCAGGTGAGAATCCGTGTTGAAGTCTGTGTTGGACTCCTAACATCTGAATGGCCCCTGCAAGTCCAGCCAGAGCACCACTCAACATCATAGCAAGGATGATATTCTTTTTTGTATTTATACCAGCGTATTTTGCCGCTTTTTCGTTGTCTCCTATGACCTTCAAATCAAAACCCCATCTCGTTTTATTCATAAGGATGTACACGATTACAGCCATACCAAAAGCTATGAATATACCAAGGTGAATACCCGTATCACCTATGCTGGGAAGCCATGTGTGCTCAGGAAATATAGCAGTTAATGGGAAGTTGTAACCGTGAGGATCCTTCCACGGACCGTATATAAGGTAGTTCACCCAGTAATAGGCTATATAATTCAACATGAGAGTGGCTACTATCTCATCCAAATTCAGAAAAGCTTTCAAAACACCGGGAATCGCCCCCCAGAATGCCCCAGCTAGGGTTCCAAGGATCAGGAGTATGGGTACAACCAGAGGATTTTGAAAATCCTTCAAGAGGAAAAGGGCACCCCACGTTGTCGCCATGGCTCCAAGGTACAACTGACCTTCTGCACCTATGTTCCATATCCTCATGCGAAAAACTATCGTCAAACCGAGTCCTGTTAGCATAAGGGGTATCATCTTCTGAATGGTGTCAGATAGACCGCACTCAGGTATGAAAGGCCATGAAAACATTTCCTTGTAAGCTTCCAGAGTGTTGGAGAATTTACCAGTAGTGGCCCATATGGTGATTCCCATGAGAATTAACGATATAGTTATCGAGAACAAAGATATCAACACGGAAAAATATCTTGGAATTTCTAACCTTTTCTCAACCTTTACTCTATACATTGACGACACCCGCCATCATCAAACCGATCTTTTCGAGATTGGAGGGATCTGGTTCTACCTCACCAACGATTCTACCTTCATATATCACGACGAC
>MZGO01000067.1 GCA_002084985.1 Thermotoga sp. 4484_232
AAACGTCTTAACATTCCTCAATGTCCTCCCCATGCGATATTATCACATATCTTTAAATCAAACAGATGTTTCTACAAAGCGCCTTACTCTCCCCCTAAAGAAGAGCCTGCGACGGTTTATCTTTTGTCATATCTTCTTCTACAGCATCCCCATGACATCATCTCCCTTACAAAGTGTCATCATTGTCTCTTTATCGTTACCACCTTACTGTTCAAAATTTTTTAAATGTACATCATGATTAAGATTCAAGAGTTCGTGATAAATTAAAAAACATGAAAGAATACAAGAAATTCGCTTTAATCGAGTTTCTCATCTACTCAGTAGTTTCCTCTTATGCTCTTCTGAGTCAGTATTTCGCGGAAGTGGGCTTTTCTTCCTCGCAGATAGGAATTTTGATGTCTTTGATGCCGATCAATTCTCTGATCACAAATCCATTGTACTTCAGGATAGCTGAGAAGAAAGGGAAGGTCTTCATATTGAGGGTGCTGATACTCCCCACCATCTTTTTCCTCTGGCTTGTATTCCTCTCAAAGGGTTTCCTTCACAAGTTAATATTCATGGCGTTTCTAACCTTCTTCTTACCCGGAATAATTCCGATGGCAGAATCCCTTGCTATAGAGAAGATACCTTCGTACGGCAAGGTCAGATTGTGGGGAACAGTTGGATTTCTGGTATCTGCCTTTTCTTTGGGAATCCTTGTGAGGTTTTCCTTCGTATTCATATTCCTGTGGATGACATCTATTCTGGCCTTGATTTTTGTGACCTTCAGAAATGTAAGAGATACCAGTGTTTCCATCGAAAGAAGAGAACGCACGAGGGTACCTGGTTCTTTCCTTTTGATCCTTCTTTTCGTCATTCTTGGAATAAGCTCCAATTATTTCAATTTTGTCTTCCTTCCGGTTCTTTTCAAACTCAGAAATTACGATGTTTCACTTGCCGGAGTGACTATCTCTCTCATGACGACAACAGAAATTCTCTTTCTCATTTTCTCAGAGAGAATTCTCAGGTTCATGGGAACAAGACTTCTCTTCAATTCGGGGTTGTTGGTTATAGGTTTAAGACTTCTTCTTGTCCCGCTTCTAAAAAATCCGTTATCTGCCATGCTCATTCAGTTTCTGCATGGATGGACTTACATTGTCATATATTACGCCGTCATGCAGATGATACAGAGCGAACTACCCCTCAAAAGCAGAACGATAGCTCGTACACTTTTCTGGATGACACTTCAAGGGTTTGCACCGATAACGGGATCATCGCTCGGTGGATTTCTCTCTGAAGCCATCGGTATATCTCAGACATACTATCTTTTGGGAACAGCTACTCTTACCTCAGCTTTCGTATTCTTTCTCTTGCGGAGAAAGCTTTGAAAGAGATCTTCTAGGTGAGTACATGCTACCCGATGATTATGAAAACCTTGTGAAACTTCGAGAGAAATTTTAACGAGTCGATGATTTTAAAATCTTAAAGATTTTGTGGTATTATTATTTTGGTGTTTTAATAATAGGAATAATATTTCATTATATGAAATCAACGATGAGGAGGTATCGATATGAAAGTGGTGGAAAAGTTCGGTAGGATCTTGCTTCCTCTCATAACACCTTTTAAGGAGGATTCCTCAGTCGATTACGAAACAGCTAGAAAAGCAGCGAAATTCGTTGTTGAAAAGGGGTATTGTGACTCTTTGATAATATCCGGAACGACGGGAGAGTTCCATTCCTTAACCTTCGAAGAAAGGGTTAAATTGTTTGAAGAGATAAAGGATGAGATAGGAGATAGTGTGCCACTCATCGCAGGAACTGGTACGATATCTACAAAGGAAACGGTGGAACTCACCAAAGAAGCTGAAAGAATCGGGTATGATGCTGCTATGGTCGTGGTACCCTACTACTGTCATCCAACCCAGGAGGGAATCTACCAGCACTTCAAAGAAGTTGCTAAAAACACGTCTCTTCCAGTAATGATCTACAACATACCTCTCTTTGTGAATGAAAATATCTCACCGGGCACTGTTGCAAAGCTTTCAGAAATAGAGAACATAGTGGCGGTGAAGGAAGAAGCCGGTATAAATCCGTTGCAGACGATGGAATTCATCAAAAAGACCGATGGGAAAATAACGGTTTACTCTGGCGATGATTTGATGGTTCTTCAGGTTATGACCCAAGGAGGCGTTGGCGTTGTCAGTGGAGGAGCTCACATCGCCGGTGATATCGAAAAAGAGATGATAAACGCTTTCCTTGAAGGGAACAACGATCTAGCTGTTGAAAAATTCCATACTCTGTACGATCTCTTCACAGCCTTTCATGGAGTTAACAGAAATAGGGTGAATCCAACTCCCCTTGTCAAAGCGGCATTTGAGATGATCTCAGGGCTTCCCACATCAAACGTGAGACCTCCTTTAACACCAGCAAACGATGTCGAAAAGGATTTACTCAAGCAAGTCTTGAAGAAGATAGGAAAATTGAGCTGAGGAGGACGTTTCGTTGAAAGCTAAAAGAATAAAATTGGTATCTGAAGGTCTCCTCTTGGAGACTTTTATACTTTAAAGATATCAAAGATTATATCACTTCGTCAGATTGGAAAGAGGGAACCAGATTAGATCGGAGATAATACTAAATTCACTGTTTGCTATTACAAGGCCATTTTCTCCGTCAGCTATGTACACACCGTCTTCATCAGCCCAAACACCATAGGATACACCTTGAGTGTCTATCGATGTTATCTTTTGAGGAGTTTGTGGATTCGATATGTCGAATACATGCACTCCTGAGTATTCTGCAGAGATGTAGAGGTAATTCCCATGAATCATCAAACTGTGTGTGGAGCCCACAACAGGTATTTTTTTGACTTCCCGAGGGTTCCCTGGATCGTTGATATCGATTACTACCAGTCCATTCCGGCCGCATGATGCGAAAGCGTAATCCTCCAGCACGGCAACATCTCTTATCGTTGAAAGGTTGTCAGAACTCAAAGAACCAAGGAGCTGAGGTGATGATGGTGTTGAGACATCGAATATCAAAAGACCGTTGCCTTCATCTGCTACGTATGCTACATTTCCTTCAAGGTATATTCCAACGGCGTTACCTTCTGTTTCATATTCCTCTACTACCTCCAGATCCTCCACATCAACGATTTTTAATCCTTCTGTATCAACCACATATGCATAACTTCCCTGAACGTCGATGTCCCAAATGTAGGTATCCGGTAAATATCCAACCGAAGCAGGATTTTCGGGATTTTCAACATTTACCACGACTAATCCATTTCCGTAATCTGCTATGTATGCATAATTTCCTGAAATTGCTACAGATTTTGCTTCTCCTTCTGAATTCATCTGTCCCACTATCTCAACTGCATTGAAATCCACGATCGTAAGCCCGACAACACCATCTGCTATGTAAACGTAGTTGTCTTTTTTCATAACATGATACGCTTTCCCACCCTTGTTGAAGTGCTCTATCTCTTCGGGACTACTTGGATTCGAGACATTCACCACTACCATTCCATTCTCTCCTTCCGCTATGTACGCTAAATTCTGGTGAACTATCACATCTTTTGCAAATCCTTCCATTTCTAGGCTTCCCAAAATCTCAAGGTTTTCGCAGTCTATAATTTTCAATCCATCGTCACCACATGTTATGTAAGCGAGATTTCCGGAAATCCACATCCCCGAGCAGTACACATCAAGAGAATCTTCGACGTAAGGACTTGTCGGCGTTGAAACGTTCACGATGTAAAAACCACTGGAACTTCCCACAAAGGCTTTATCTTCTGTAACCCATATATCGAATGTCTCACCCTTTATGGATAATTGAGCCGCCGGTTTAGGATCATCCGGATCCGAAACATCCACAACCGTTAATCCTCCACGACCACCCACAACGTATGCGTAGTGTCCCTTCACCCAAACTTTCTGTGCGTATCTTTCAACAGGAAAGTACCCCTTTTTTACGGGAGCGTTTGGGGTTGAAACATCGACGATGGTCAAACCATCCATGTTCGTAACGTACGCATAATCGTTTGAGACGAAGACATCAACAACTTTTCCTTCTATATCGACAGATGCTACTTTTTGAGGTTTCTGAGGATCCGAGATGTCGAATATCAAGAGTCCACCGAACCCATCAGCCACATACAGGTAATTTTCATCCATGAACACGCTAAAGCACCATCCGCTGGTATCCTGATTTGCTAGTATATGGGGATTTTCTGGGTCTTCAACATCGATTACAAAGAATCCCTCAGGTCCTCCTGCTCCATAGATCACTTCCATCTGTGATTTTTCCCCGGTTGGAATCCCCGAAGGAGCGCACATGGTCATGAGGAAGGATAATGTGATCAATACCATCATCATGAAAAATCTTTTCATGGAGGATCACCCCACGTTTCGTGATAGGGATCTTTCAAGATTATAATATAAAACGATAGTGAATGTGAAAAAATAGACATTCCTTCCTGAGGTGGAGGAATTTTCTGACACCGAGGGGGGAATAATCCCCTTCGGTTGTGAAGGGGATTTTTCATAAGGGGAGTGAGATTCCATGAAGATGCCAGATGCTGGTTTCAGAAAGTACATAGTTATAGCTGGAAGAAGGAACGTTGGGAAATCGTCTTTCATGAACGCACTCGTTGGACAGGACATATCCATCGTCAGCGATGTTGCAGGAACAACCACGGACCCTGTTTACAAGAGCATGGAACTATCTCCCATAGGTCCTGTAACCCTCATAGACACACCTGGACTCGATGATGTGGGGTCTCTTGGAAGACTCAGAATTGAGAGGGCAAGAAGGGTTTTCTACAGAGCAGATTGTGGAATATTGATAGTGGATGATCAACCTTCCCAATACGAGGAAGATATCACGTCCCTTTTTAAGGAAATGGAAATTCCTTTTGTGATAATCGTGAACAAATCGGATATCCTGAAGGATAGAGCGGAGGAATTGAAGAGATTGTACGAGAACAAGTACGATGCAAAAGTTCTCGTTGTCTCTGCAAGAAGAAGGGAAGGGTTCGATAGCATAGGTGAGATTCTCCACAGTATACTGCCAACTGATGAGGAGATACCATATCTTGGAGACCTCATAGATGGAGGAGATCTC
>MZGO01000068.1 GCA_002084985.1 Thermotoga sp. 4484_232
TCCGATGAGAGATCGATTCTCCATGTCTCGGGACATGCGGCTGTAGATGAGATCGTTGAGTTTCTGAAAAACATAAATGCGGATCTTGTTATACCAGTTCACACAGAAAGAAGAAAAGAGTTTGCAAAATTCCTCGAGGAAAAGGGATTCAGAGTTCAGTGCTGAAAAATCCAATCGGTGATATCCTCAATGATTTTCCTATCTACATGCCCTGGCTTGAAATAATCCAAAGGAGTCGGAGCCCCTTCAACTCTCATGAAAAGATGGTTCAAATCATCGTAGAATTTGAATTTCACGTTTTTCTTTCCCTCCAGAGTATTTTTCCAAATGGAGAAATCCTTGTGTGTCACCTGATAATCTTTTCCACCCTGTAGAATGAACATCGGTATGTTCAACTCTTTCCCCGTTTCTAAAACGTTTCTCTTTTCAAAATCGTAGTAATAAGAAGCCGGTGCCCCCACTATGATTTCATCAGGCTTTGCTTCATGTTTTCTCAACTTCTCCACACTCTTCAGAATGCTCTCTGGATCCTCTATGAAATCTATGGATGAAAGGTATCTGATCTGATCTTCTATGAGATCTACAAGACTCCGCGCACCTGGTGCGAGCATTATGACACCATCTGCTTTGGATCTTTTCGCTATTTCCGGCGCAAGCATTGCTCCCAAGCTGTGTCCAAGAACGAAAACTTTCGAAACATCGCTTCGTTCTTTCAATATGGAAACAGCCTTTACCGCATCCTCTATGACTTCGTCTTCAACTGTTATATCTTTTCCCATCTTATTTCCATATAGATAAGTTCTCTTGTCGTATCTTAAAACGAGTATCCCCCGTGTTGCCAAGCCCCAAGCTATATCTCTAAAAACCTTGTTTGGTCCTATGGTTTCGTCTCTATCGTTGGGTCCAGATCCATGGACCAGAACGACTGCTGGGAAAGGGCCATTTCCAATAGGTCTTGTGAGAGTACCCTTTATCTCAAAATCCGTTTTAAAGGATATCTCCTCTTCAGAGAAGGCGCTTTTATCGACATAATCAGGTGGCTCATATACGAAACCTTTTGACGGTGTGAAAAAGAGCCCTGCGATTTTTCCTTCTTTATCAACCGTTTCTGCGTTATCGTATCCCAAACGATTTCGAGCTTCTTGGAAGGAAGCTGTGCTTTCATGGCATCCGCTTGCATATCATACGCCCTTTCAAAATCTCCTTTTATGATGAAGTTCAGGTATTCGTTGGCCACATCGACAGGATTCACTCCCAGAATCAGAGTGCTTATGACAAGAAAGGTAAAGAAAAGAGCTCTTTTCATGTTCTCCCTCCTTTCCTTCTGATTTTCACAGCAGTTCCATAGGCCAACATCTCGGCAGCACCACTCATCACCGAAGAGCTCCCGAGTCTAACACCGATTATGGCGTCGGCTCCCATTTTCTCAGCTTCATCTATCATCCTCTGGATAGCGATGTTTCTCGATTCTGTTAACATCTCTGTGTAAGCTTTTATCTCACCACCCGCCAGAGTTTTGAAGAAGGCTCCGATATCCCTCCCAAGATGTTTAGACCTTACGGTGTTTCCAACGACAAGTCCCAAAACTCCCACAATTTCATAACCAGGAACCTCGTTCGTTGTAACGACTATCATGAGGCTCACCTCCTCAAATATCTTTTTCCTTAAAAACCAAGTAGGAAGTGAGGATAAAAACAAGAGACATGATTGAGAGGAACACAGTGTAGGAAACATTTATTCCTTCTCCTCTCATAATACTGGATCCAAGGATGTATCTGTACGTGTTCAAAAACCTCAACGGTTTTATGAGCCCCACAACGGTGGTTATTGCTATCAGTCCAAGGGAGAGCAACAACGGTCTCACTTGATCTTCGAAAATCGTCGAAAAAAGCAATGTTATCGAAAACCAGAACAATCCTCCAACCAGGATATGAACCATGTACTGGTAAGAGTAGACACTTTCAAAATCCTTACCAGCTATTGAAGAATAAATAACCGGTAGGATAGAGAAGAAGGCAAGTTCTATCGTCATTACAAAAATCGCAGTTAAAGTTTTCGACAGAAAAACGTACCTCCTGCTCTTTCTAACCAAGAGGAATTCCATAGTTCCATTCTCGTATTCCCTTGAAAACAGGGGAAAGGCGAATAGAACACCTATAATCGGTATTATCTGTCCCAGGTTCTTTCCAAACCATTGAGAATATATGTAGAAATTCCACTCTTTTAATTTCTCAACAGGGAAACTACCTGCATATTTCTTAACGATATCTTTGTACTCTTCCATGAGCCCTAGGAGCTTTCCTTGAAAGGGAGCAAGGGTGAAGAAAAGAACGAGACAGACAACAAGAATTGCCAGGGATCTGACTCTCATATCGTATAGTTCTTTTATCATCTTCTATCCCTCCTAACGATGGCCTCGAATATGACATCGAAACCAACGTGTTCGTATTCGGAGCCAGCATTCTCTCTTTTCACGATGTATACTTCTTCATCTTCCGTTTCTTTCCATCTGTAACCATTCACTTTCTCTCCTTTTTTAACAGTAACTGCAACATATTTCTCCTTTATAGTATCGAGATAATCCATCTCCAAGATCTGACCTTCAGACATGATAGCAACCCTGTCGGCCACTTTTTCAACCTCTGCCAATATGTGACTTGTATAGAGAACCGCCTTACCTTCATAAGAAAGCCCTCTGATCTTCTCTATGATCCTGTTTCTCATCACCGGATCCAATCCCCATGTGGGTTCATCGAGAATGTAAATATCCGCATTTTGAGAAAGAAGAAGTGCAAGATAAACCTGTGTCACCCATCCATGGGAGAGATTCGCTATCTTCTCTTTCAGATCTATCTGAAAATCCGACAGAAGTCTATACGCTTTGTCCTTATCGAACTCTTCAGTGTAATAATCCGCTATCTCCACCATCTTTTTGACTGTGAAGTACCTATAGAGCTCTTTTTTTTCTGGAAGGTACGCGTATTTTCCATCGATTTCGACTTTCCCAGAATCTTTTTTCCTGAGACCAACAATGCATTTCAAGGTTGTGGTTTTACCGGCACCGTTTGGGCCAAGAAGAGCAAAGATTTCACCTTTGTTCACTTCAAAGCTGATATCGTTCACCGCGACTTTGTTGCCATAACTCTTTTTCAACCCTTCAACTCTCAACATTTCTCTCACCTCCATACACTTCTCTCAGAATGCCTTCGAGTTTTTCGTACTCTATCCCATCTTCTTTCAAAGCCAAGGCCATCTTTCTGAACTCTTCCAATTTTTTTCCAAGAAACCTCTCTGCATCCAATCCTTCAACCACGTATCCCTCACCTCTTACGACCTTCAAAGTTCCTTCCAAAACCAATTCTCTATAGGCTCTAGATACGGTGTTCAGATTAACACCAAGATCTTTAGCGAGAGATCTTATGGACGGTACAAAAGCTCCTTTTTTCAGTTTCCCCGTTGCAATCATGGACTTTATCTTCTCTTTTATTTGTTTGTACACCGGTACATGGGAGTTGAAATCGATAGAGAACCACATTTAAATCACCACCACTGTAATATTATAATATTACAGTATAAATGTCAAATTAAAGGATCCATATAAAATTTGATCAAATCAATATTATTTTAAATCTTTTAAAAAAGATTTCGATATTTCTCAGTAATTCTCCAATTCTATATGAAGTTTAATGTCTTTATGATATAATCCTGCCAGGAAAATGATGGTATCTTTGTTAAATTCACAGGAGGTGCCAGGGGATGAATATGAAAACACGAATAATAATTCTCGTAGCTGTGAGCGTCATCATATCAGCAGGCCTTGTTACCTTCATAACCTCAACAAAAAATTATGGCATAATACGTGACAAAACACTCGAGATAGAGAGATTAACGTACAGAATCCTCGCCGGCGATATCCTGAAATCTCTGGATGAGAAGATCACCCCCGTTGTGAAAGAAGCTTTAGAAGGATCATTATACACTGCCTTCAGGTACAGAGAGCAGAAGGATATGCTGGCGAGTGTTCTGAAAAGCTATTTATATACCTTTCAAGAGTACGGAGCAACCGATGTTTTCATAGCTTCCCTGGATGGGGAATTCTCGTCGACCAAGATGGATGGGGATATATCAGATCTTGAGGGTTTTAAAGAATTGGTGACGGAAAATGCGACTTTCACGCTGGTTGTACCTTACGAGTGGAATGGCGAAGACTCATTGATTGTTATGGCAACAGCCAGAGATTTCAGCGGAGACCCCGTTGGTGTTTTCGGTGTTGTCTATCCTCAGAAAGTTCTGAACTCTCTTATTGAGGGAAAGAAAGTTGGAAGAACCGGGGTCGTTTACATATTGAACAGAGAGGGAAAAGTTGTCGCATGTTCCAGACAAAGCGTAATGGATCTGGGAAATGATGAAAGTACTTTAAGATTCATCGACGAGGTACTTTCCAAGGATGAGGGAACAGGAAGCTATCTTTACAAGAAAGAACGATACACAGCGGTCTTTGGGAAATTAGGTGACTATCCCTTGAAAGCAGTCGTCAGTGTGCCTGAGAAAGAGGTAGTGGAAGTGGCCAGAGAGTCAGTTCTCATGTCGATCTATGTAACTGTCGCTGTCGTGATAATCGCCGCTCTGGTTGCTTTCTTCATAACCCGTGGCATTGTGAAACCCATGTACAGATTGAAAGAGCTTTCGTTGAAGATAGCCGAAGGCGACCTGACGGTGGAAATACCAACGCTGGGAAAGGATGAAGTTGGAGAACTTGGCTCTGCTTTCAAGAAGGTCGTTGAAGCTTTCAAAAACACGATAGCCGAAGTCACGAATTTAAGTGCTCAGGTTGTGAACATATCTTCTCTTCTCAACAGCCTGGTTGAAGAGGCACGATCGAGATCCAAGGAGGCAACAAGGGTTGTGAATGAAATAGAGAACTCCGTTGAGGATGTTTCGAAGGCTGTAGCAGAGGGTGATAAAGGGATGGAGGATATATCAAACGGTGCTCAGAACATAGCACTCAGTGCCGAAAAGCTTTCTGAAGATTCCGATACCATGCGAGATCTTGCTCAAACTGCGGGAAAAGAACTTGAGAATCAGAGGGAAAGTGTTCTAGAAGCTAGTAAAATGACTGAGGAGATGCGAAAATCAATAGAAGAGATGGTAAATCTAAGTAATCAAATAGTGGGAATCCTTGAAACCATCGGTAATATAGCTGAGCAGACGAATTTACTCGCATTGAATGCGGCGATAGAGGCTGCAAGAGCGGGAGAAGCTGGTCGTGGTTTTGCAGTTGTTGCGGATGAGATAAGAAAACTAGCTGAGGAGAGCCGTAACGCCACTTCACAGATAGCAGAAATACTTGAAGGGGTGAAGAAACAAGCCAGAGAAGTGGCGGATAGAAGCTCGAGAGTGGAAGAGAGCATGAAGGAGTTGGTCGATATGTCTTCTGTTGTGAACGAGAAAGTGAAAGTTCTCTTAGAAAGGATAGATTCCATAAACAGCATGACGGATGATCTTGCGGGAACGAGTGAGGAACAGAGCGCTGCTACTCAGGAAGTTAAGGCCGTAATGGAAAGGATCGTCAACACCATTCAAAGCGTTGAGGGGAGAGTAAATTCCATAATAGAACACACATCGAAGGAAACGGATCAAATAAATGAAATCAAAAACTTTGCTGGAGAGCTCGAAGAAAGTGTGAAAAGGTTGAACAGCTATATCGGGAAGTTTAAGATCTGAAGAGGGATCATGATGAGGAAAGTTGGTATAGTGGATATTGGATCGAATTCCATGATATTCCTTTTAATGGATGAAAAGGGAAAGGTTCTGATGGAAAGAGTCGAGGAGTGGGGGATTGGAGGGTACGCCATCCCCCCTTTTTCTTTGATCTCAAGGATGAAGGAATCAATATCCAATTTTGAAAAGATCTGTAAAGAGAACAACGCGGAAATCCATGTGTTCGGAACGGAGTATTTCAGAAAGCATCCTGAAATCTTTAAGGAACTGGTAGGGTGTTTACCTGGAAAGATTCTGAG
>MZGO01000069.1 GCA_002084985.1 Thermotoga sp. 4484_232
ATCACGATGGCGATGAATATAACCACACCGCGCACGAATCCTTGCCAAAACGCATGGATTCTCAATAAATTCAATCCATTGTTTATCGTTCCCAGAAGCAAAACGCCGACTAAAGCTCCTAAGAGTGAACCTCTTCCACCACTGAGGCTTATTCCCCCCATAACCACAGCAGCTATCGCATCAAATGGAGCATCTGAACCTATGGTTGGTGGCGGAATTCAACCTCGCCACGAGTATCAATCCCGCAAAAGCAGCAAAAAGACCATTCAAAGTGTATACAGCTATCTTCACAGCTTTTACATTTATACCTGAATGAATAGCTGCGATCTCGTTGTCACCCGTTGCATAGATGTGCCTGCCAAATGGTGTATAACGAAGGACGAGGAATACAACCACGAATAAGCCTAAGGATAGAAGAGTGGGTATTGGGAATGGTCCGAGATACCCGGATCCTAAAACGTTGTACTCTTCAGGGACTGTGCTTATAGGATATCCTTTGGTGTATATAAAAGTCATAGCCCTGACCGCTGCCATACTGGAAAGTGTTACCACGAACGGTTCCAATCCTAGCAATCCAACTGCTATTCCATTCAATGCTCCCAAAGCGGCTCCTACGAGTAGTCCCACAACGGATGCCAAGATGCATCCCACTTTCATCATTAAACTGGCTGCAACTGCTGAGGAAAAAGCCATTATCGATCCTATAGAAACATCTATTCCCCCTGTCAGGATTACCAGCGCCGTTCCGACACTCAATATGAGATTGGACGAAACCTGTCTGAATATGTTGGTTATATTACTAACTGTTAGAAAGACATCGGATACTATCGATAAAAACACACCCAACCCTATTAATGCCAGTAATATTCCAGCGTTTTTTATGCTATTTATCAGCGTTTTCATAAAGCCTTCATTCGCATCATTTAAGGCCACTATTCGATCCTCCTTCCCATAGCGGCTCCCACAATGGATTCTTTTAGTATCTTGTTCCCTTTGAATTCTGCCACTATTCTTCCATCGAACATTACCAAGATTCTGTCGCACACCATGAGTAGCTCATCCACATCAGAAGAGATGATCAATATCGATATTCCTTTTTCTCGAAGATCCTTCATGATATCCCAGATATTCTGCTTCGCCTTTACATCTATACCTTGAGTTGGTTCTTCAAAGATCAGGAGTTTAGGAGATCTTATCAACCATCTGGCGACGGATACCTTTTGTTGATTACCACCTGATAGAAACATAACCGGTAAGGAAAGAGAACGAGTAACTATTGATAACTGCTGAACTGTATCAAGGCTTTTCGCCTTTTCTCTCTTCAATGATAGCCATCCAAATCGTGTGAAATCACGCAAACTCGCTATCGAAACATTTTCAACAACCGATCTGTGAGGGAAGAGGGATCTCCTCAGTCTATCAGCTGGAACGAAACCTATACCTGCCCCCAGAGCATGCTTTGGCGTTTTAAGTATCAGAGGTTTTCCATCGAACAGAATCTCGCCAGATTTGATCTTGCTGAGCCCGAATATAACCTTTGCAAGCTCAGATTTTCCTGATCCAACTAATCCCGTTATTCCCAATATTTCGCCCTTTTTGATAAAGAAGGAAACCTCATGGAGACCATCCGTTGTCACATTCCTGAGTTCTAAAATCTTTTCGCCTTCCACCTCTTCCAACTTTCTCTCCACACCAGAAAGTGACACCTCTTCGCCTATTATCATTCTCACAAGTTCATCCTTTGTTATGGAACGAACTTCTCCAGTGGAAACGACTTTTCCATCTCTTAAAACCGTGTACTTATCTGCTATCTCAAATACCTCTTCCAGTCGATGAGAGATGTAGATGATCCCTCTCCCCTGAGCTTTTAACTTACTGATTATGTTAAAGAGCTTTTCCTTTTCAACACTAGTTAATGTAGCTGTAGGTTCGTCCAATATGAAGATCGAGGATTCAAAGGACAGAGCTCTTGCGATTTCAACAAGTTGATTTTCCGAAGCAGATAGATCTCGTACTTTGGCTTTTGGATCAATGCGTATATCCAGGATCTCCAGCAACTTTTGACATTCGTTGAAAAGCTCCTGCCAGTTTAAAAAGCCCCGGCGTACAAATCTTTTTTCTTCTCCCAAAAAAACGTTTTCCATAACGGTCATATTACTGCACAAGCTTGGAATTTGGGGAACAAGGCTTATTCCAAGTTTTCGAGCATGCGCGGGATTTTGAATGGATACACGCTTGCCTTTCAGAAAGATCTCACCCTCATCTGGTTTCAATATACCAGCTATTATGTTGACCAGCGTTGATTTACCAGCTCCATTTGCACCAACGAGTGCATGCACCTCAGAGAATCCTATGGTAAGGTTCACTTTATCAAGAGCTTTTACTCCAGGGAAGCTCTTACTGATATTTTTCGCTTCTAGAAGAGTCATCGCATTATATCTCCTTTAATCCTTTTTTAAAAATATCCTCAACTTCACTTGCGTATGGCATACTTTCCTGAGCCCCTATTTTTGTTACACAAACAGCACCTGCTATGTTTGCTATCTGTAGACACTCTAAGATGTCCCTATTCTTGGCTATTGAAGCTGCAAGAGCTCCACTGAACGCATCGCCTGCTGCCGTTGTATCGACGACATTCCTTACTTTCAAAGCAGGGATCAACTCCCAAGTATCCTTGGTTACATATAAGCATCCCTTTTCGCCCAAAGTAATCACCATCGAGCATGTGCGGGATCCGATAAAGTCTTTGGCGATCTTGAAAACACTTTCATAATCGCTAGGAAGGGACTCCACTTTGAGAAGTTCAGCAGCTTCTACCTCGTTGGGGGTGAGGATATCTATAAAATCCAGTATTTCTTCAGGAATAGGACTAACAGGAGCTGGATTGAGTATAGTAAACATTCCTTTCGATTTCGCCACTTTAAAGGCATAAAAAGCTATTTCAGGTACAACCTCAAAACTGCTCATTAGAATATCTCCTTCTTCGGCTACCTGCAAAGCTCTGTTGATCTCTTCTTCAGTTAATTTGAGTGTGGCTCCTGGATAAAAACCTATACAATTTTCACCATCTTCCTTGACGAATATCAATGCTATTCCCGTGGGTTCTTTTTCATCGCGGTAGACGAAATCTAACTTCACGCTAGAAGATCTCATAGTCGAGGTGGCGACATCCGCTAAAGAATCATTCCCAACCTTCCCAATGGCATAGACAGGAACTCCCATTCTCGCAGCTGCAACGGCTTGATTTGCACCTTTTCCTCCAGGATTCATCACAAGCTTTTTTGCCTTAACTGTTTCACCTGGTGAGGGGAAATCAGGAACTATCAGGACAAAATCTGTATTGATACCTCCCAATGCGAATACCTTTCTCATATTCCATCACCTGTTCATATCAGAATGTGACTCCAGAGACCAAGATTATATTAGCAAACGGGGTCAGCTCACCTGTTCTGATCATTCCCTTCATTTCTTTGCCCTCTTCTGCTCCCCTTAAAACCATGTGCTTGAACTCACTATGTGGGATAACCGTGATCTTTATTGGGTTTCCTTTGTTCTTGATCTTTGAAATGATTTCCATGAACTGTTCATGAATATGTGGGCTGATCTTCTTGGTTTCCTCTGCCAAAATCACTTCCTCAATTTCCAATTCTTCTAAAACAGCTTTTACAACGTCTACGACTCTTGGCAGGTTCGCTGCAACTGATACGTCGATGACCGTTACCTGAGGATTCAACGGTAGTGGGAATCCTCTGTCGGCAATCACCAACATATCACCATGTCCCATCCTCGCTATTAGCCTGGAAATCTCCGGATTGAGAATACCCGATTTCTTCATGATCGATCTCCTCCCTTAAGAATTTTTGCGGAATTCATTGATTATTTTCATGAAATTCCTCACACGTGAAGGATCCATCTCGTTGTACCACTTTCCATCACGTTTGAAGTAGCTTCCCACGATGCAACCGTCTATGTAGGGCAAGAATTGGCAAACGTTTTCAGCAGTCAAACCACTACCAATAAATACAGGTACCTTTACCGCTTCCTTGACCTGTTTGACCTCATCAGAGGATGGGGCGCTTCCTGTTTCAGAACCTGTTACGATAATTGCATCAGCGAGGTATTCTTCAGCGTCTTTTGCATGCTCAACAAGCGATCTATCGTTAACTATGAAATGACTACCATGCTTGACCCTGATATCTGCCAGGATTTTAACCTGATCATCAGCCTGCAAGATCTTTCTGTACCTCAAAACATCGCTGGCTATTCCTTCGATTAATCCTGCATTGGAAATGTAAGCGTTTACCCAAGCAAAGACTCTTATCCATTGTGCCTCCACCGCTACCGCTACTGCGAGAGCTTGAAGTCCTCCGTTCAAATGACAATTGATCCCTATAGGAACGTTTACAGCGTGCTTAACCTCATTCGCCACAACTGCTAACGAAGCTACCGTTTCATAGCCTATATCTTTTCCCTTTCTGTACGGCCTGTCCCACATATTTTCAATCTGTATACCATCTATTCCATTATCTTCCAGTATTTTAGCCTCTTCAATGGCCTTCTTTATAACGTTTTTAAAGGAACCCTTTTCGTATTTCTCAGATCCTGGTAGTGGCCTACAATGCACCATTCCTATGACGAAAGGTTTCTTATCAAACACTCCACTCACCTCACTTCACTCAACTTAGGCGCTGTAGAATCCCTTATCACAAGATCTGCATGCAGAATCGAATTGGGAGGAAGTTTACCCGTCTTTATGTACTTCAACATCATCTTTGCTGCTATTTCTCCCATCTCGTATATTGGTTGCTTTACCGTTGTCAGAGGTGGGTACAGTGACGCTGTTACATCGATATCATCGCAGCCAACTACTGATATTTGCTCTGGAACCTTTATACCCTTATCGTGAAGATATCTGAGAACTCCGATAGCCATGAGGTCATTTGAACACAATATAGCTGTTGGAGGATTTTCTAAGCTCAACAAATATTCAGCCGCTTTGTAACCACTCGATATCATAAAATCCCCTTCGTATATCAACGAATCATCCTTCTCTATACCGTTGTTTTCCAAAGCCAGGAGATAACCTTTCAACCTGTCTCTTGAATTCGCGACGTTGAGAGAACCTG
>MZGO01000070.1 GCA_002084985.1 Thermotoga sp. 4484_232
GAAGCTTTTCTCGCTCTTCTCAAGATAGGGGAGGAGGAAGAATGATAAGAAAGCTTCTTATCCTCTCTGTTTTGATTGTTCTCCTCGGGTCTTGCAGCATGTTGAAAATTTCGGTACCACCAGAGTCGATGGCTAAAGAGAGTGCGATCAAAGTGGTGACGAATGATTATGAACTGATCGATATTTTCAAAGAGTCCGATTATCTGGGGGTACCTTTCGATGGTATGGTAGGTGTTTTCAAGAAAGATGGAAATACCTTCTTTCTTCACGTTTACAAGGGAGAAAATTCAAAATCTGCTAAGAACGTCTGGAAGAAAATTGCGGACAGGCTGGGGATGTTCTGGTGGCGTACGATTCTAGAACTTCCGTGGAGTGGTAGAGTTTCGACAAGAAAGAATGGTAAAGAAATCGTTTGTTGGTGGAGAAACAGGTGGGTCTTTGTGGTGGAGGGAATAAGAGGGACAGACGAATTTGTCGACCATATCATGAATACCTATAACTTCTACAGGTGAGGGGGTATGATTGAATGCTTATTCTAGCTCATAGAGGTCTTTCAGATATATATCCTGAGAACACGTTGACGGCTTTCAGAAAAGCCTATGAAACTGGAGCAGACGGCGTGGAGCTGGATGTCAGGATGACCAGGGATGGAAAGATCGTGGTCTTTCACGATGAGGATCTTAAAAGAATGGCTGGAAGGAGTGAGAGAATATCGGATATGGATTACAGAGATCTTTTGAGAATAAATATAGGAGGGGAGAAGATACCGCTTCTCTCAGAGGTTCTGGATATTGTACCGGAGAACAAATGGTTGAACGTTGAGATAAAAGACAGAATGGCTTCCTATCCGTCGGTGGATATGGTGGTGTCACGGGGACTCTCAGCGTTCACCGTGTTTTCCTCTTTCGATCATGAACTACTGGAAGATCTTATGAGGAGATTCCCATCGCTGAAGTTCGGATACCTGATAGGTGAAGAACACAAGGAAAATTCCATAAAACTGATTGAAAAGATTGTGAAAAATAAGCCTTTCTCTGTTCATGTACCTTATCAGGCGTTCCAGATGTTTCCAGAAGAGGCCGAGGAATTCTGTAGTTTTCTGAAAGATGAGGGTATAAGAATATTTGTCTGGACGTTGAATGATATAGAATTTTTCAGAAAGATAGAAAAATTCATAGATGGTGTTATCACAGACAAGGTAATGGATTTTGTTAGATTCTTGAGGGATGGAAGCGCGTGAAAGGTGGGTGAAACGATGGGGAGGCTTTTCCTCTTCGATGGAACCGCTCTAGCTTACAGAGCGTTCTATGCCTTAGATAGAGCTTTATCCACATCCTCTGGTATTCCAACTAACGCAACTTATGGTGTTGCCAAGATGCTTGTGAGGTTCATAAAGGATCACGTAAAGGAAGGAGAAGATTATCTGGCATTCGCATTCGATAAGAAAACCATCACCTATAGACACACGCTCCTTGAAACTTACAAGGCGAAGAGACCCAAAACCCCTGACCTTATGCTTCAGCAACTTTCAGCAACTTCCTTACATAAAGAGACTTGTGAACGCTATGGGGATCAAGGTGATAGAACTCGAAGGATACGAAGCGGATGACGTCATAGCGACTTTGGCTTTGAAGGGAAGAAATATGTTCGATGAGGTTCTGATAATAACAGGGGACAAGGATATGCTGCAACTCGTCGACGATAAGATAAAGGTATGGAGGATAACAAGGGGTATAAGTGGATAACGTACCGGGAGTCACAGGTATAGGAGAAAAAACAGCAATCGATCTGTTGGAGAAGTATGGATCCATGGAAAAAATATATGAGAACCTGTCGAAGCTTCCTGAGAGAGTCAGAAAAGCTTTAATAAGAGGAAAGAAAGACGCACAGCTGAGTAAAAAGCTTGTAACTCTGGTCACAGACATTGAAATGGACATTGACTGGGAAGAGTTGAGATACAAGGGGTTTAAAAAGGAGGAACTTCTGAAAATCCTCAAGGAACTCGAATTCTCGTCTATAATGAGAGAGCTCGATCTTTTTGAAGAGAGGGAAGAAGTTGTGTATAAGACGGTGAAAGAGGCAAGAGATTTCGAGAAAGTGATCGAAGAGATGAAAAGATCGACAGCCTTTTCAATAGATCTCGAAACCACTTCTTTGAATCCCTATGAAGCTAAAATAGTTGGAATAGCGGTATCGACATCTCCTAAAAGAGCCTACTACATACCTGTAGGGCACAGAGAAAAAACCAGTTTGGATCCAGATTACGTTCTCAAGAAGTTGAAAGAAATCCTGGAAGACCCTTCATCCAAAATAATGGGTCAGAATCTTAAATACGATTACAGCGTTTTTGCACTCAACGGAATATATCCTGTAGACCCATTCTTCGACACTATGATAGCGGCGTACCTTTTGGACCCCAACGAGAAAAGATTCAACCTGGACGAACTGGCCCTGAAATTTCTGGGATACAAGATGATACCTTATGAAGAAGTTGCCCCAGCGACCTCCCCTCTCTTTGGATTCAGCTTTGCAGACGTTTCTCTTGATAAGGCAACAAGATATGCCTGCGAAGATGCGGATATAGTCTACAGACTCTTCAATGTCCTGAATTTGAAGCTTCATGAGATGGGGCTCATGACGGTTTTTGAGAAAATAGAGCTTCCTTTGATACCAGTTCTATCGGCTCTAGAGCTCAACGGTGTCTACATAGATACTAAGTACCTGGAAAAACTCTCTCGAGAGTATGGAAGGAGGATGGATGAGATTGCATCCAAGGTTTTTGAACTTGCTGGAGAAACTTTCAACCTGAACTCTCCGAAACAGGTAGGTCGCATTCTGTTCGAAAAACTAGGAATAACACCCAAGAAAAAAACGCGGACAGGGGATTTCTCTACAAGTGTTGACGTTCTGGAAGAGCTAGCCATGGAGCACGAGATCGTGAGATGGATCCTGGAATACAGAAAATATCAGAAGTTGAAATCAACTTATATAGATGCTTTACCGAAACTGGTCAATCCGAAGACGAAAAGAATCCATGCTTCCTTCCATCAAACAGGAACTGCAACTGGAAGATTGAGCAGTAGTGATCCAAACCTTCAAAATCTTCCAACGAGAAACGATGAAGGCAAGGAGATAAGAAAAGCCATCGTTCCTCAGGATCCCAATTGGTGGATTGTCAGTGCCGATTATTCACAGATAGAACTCAGGGTTCTTGCTCATTTCAGTAAAGACGAGAACCTTCTCAAAGCTTTCGAAACTAAGGAAGATATACACTCCTTAACGGCTTCGAAGATATTTGGTGTTCCTATTGATAAGGTAACCAGTTCAATGAGAAGGATTGGAAAGATGGTGAATTTCTCGATAATATATGGTGTTACACCGTATGGGTTGGCCATGAGATTAAAGGTACCTGTTAAAGAAGCGGAGAAGATGATAACGAGTTACTTCAACCTCTATCCTAAGGTGAGAGAGTTCATACAAAGAGTGGTGAGCGAAGCGAGATCAAAAGGCTTTGTCAGAACGCTGTTTGGAAGAAGGAGGGATATACCCCAGTTGAAATCTCGTGACAGGAACGTACAGGGTGAAGGTGAGAGAATTGCGATAAATACCCCCATTCAGGGGACAGCAGCGGATATAATGAAATTGGCTATGATAGAGATCCATAAGGAACTTGGAAAGAGGAAAATGAAATCTAAAATGATAATACAGGTACATGATGAACTCGTTTTTGAGGTTCCTGATGAAGAGAAGGAGGAGCTCATCGAAATGGTGAGGGATAAAATGGAGAACGTCGTGAAACTCTCAGTTCCCCTTGAAATTGACGTGAGTGTCGGTAAGCACTGGGAATGAGGGGGTGGAAAATATGGATGCAAGGATCGTGAATGCTTTCATAGATTCGGTGGTGTCAACATTGAAGAACTCCTTGAGAGTGAGCCCAAAACTTGGTAAACCATCGATAGTCCAGAAGCTCACGCCAGATCATTCTATAGTAACCATCCTGGGAATAACAGGAGATGTGGATGGTAATCTAATATATACGTTTTCAAATGAAACTGGTTTGAAGGTCGTTTCAGCAATGATGGGTATGGAGTACAATCAGCTCGATGAAATCGCCTTGAGTGCTTTTGGTGAACTTGGCAACATGACAGTCGGGAAATTGACCATGAATTTGGAAAAACTTGGTTTCAGCACGGATGTAACACCCCCTACGGTGATATCGGGGAAGGATCTGCGAATGAAAACAGAAGGAAAGATTCTGAAACTTCCGCTAGCACTTTTCAAAGAAAGCGATGTGGATGTTTGTTTGATCATAAAGGAATGATGGTTATGATAAGAGGGTTCAAGGATTTTGGAAAATACAACATGGTTGTGAATTTCATAGCGACACTTCTAGCTAACATAGCTGTCGGTGCATTGATAGGTTACTATCTGGACAAATGGACATTCAATAATAGAGTTTTACTGGTGGTGTTTCTACTTCTGGGGATCTTTTCAGGGTTCTACAACGGCTTCAGAATGCTTTTGAAAGAAGTGGAGCGATATGATCGAATGGATAAAACCAATAAGGGTTCTAATAAAAACGATATTGATATTGGGGATAAGTGAGTTTCTTCTTTTCTTACTGATGTATGGCTTTCCCGAAAGCATTGGTGTCCTCATAGGGACGGGAGGTGCTTTAGTTAATTTGTTTTCACTGTGGTATGATATCAATGAAATGGTGAAAAGGAAATCCACAAAAGGATGGCTCGGGAGGTGGCTCGATTGAAGTTCTCCAAGAGGGAGAAAATATTGCTGATTCTTTTCATAATAGCCTACGTTGTGGTTGGAATAATCAACATGAAAGAACTCAGTAAGACTCCTATGAGTGAGGCTTTTAAAAACCTCGGAAGAAGATGGATCGTCAATATAGGTGGTTTTCGAATGAATCCCATGACTGTCATCATGGGTTTATTTATTGCTCTGATACTCATCGTGATAGCTTACAAAATGGGGAGGAATTTTAAGTTAATACCGGACAGGAAGCAATCGTTCTTTGAGTACCTCATGGAATTCGTTTATGAAATCGTCGAAGAGGCCATACCCGATCCTAAGTTGGTGCGTCCCACGTTCGTTCTGGCAATGACACTCTTTCTGTTCATAAGCCTTTCCAACCTCATAGGAGGTGCAGTCCCAGGAATAAACGTCGTGGGGTATGAGGATGGAACGATAGAGAAAATCACATTATTCACGGATACATGGCCAGCGCCAACTGCCGATTTAAACACGGACTTAACGTACGCGTTGATGGTTTTGGTAATAAGTCATGTGTTCGCGATTAAGTCAAAGGGATTTAAAACGTGGTTGAAAGGCTGGATAGATCCAAGTCCGATAATGCTTCCCTTGAACATAATAGGAGAGCTTGCAAAACCTATTTCCCATTCTCTGAGGTTGTTTGGAAACATCGCAGGAGGAGCCATTCTCGTGTACATCCTATCTTATCTGGTGAAGTATTTCTTCTTACCCATCGTCTTCTGGGGATTCTTTGGGATATTCGTGGGATTGATTCAAGCTTTCGTCTTCACTATACTTGCTATAGCTTACATCAGCTCACAACTCTCTTGAAAAGGAGGGATACTTGTGGGTATTGAACAGATAACAGAGGTTGGACAAGGGCTGGCCATGCTTGGAAAATTTCTTGGAGCAGGTTTGTGCATGGGGCTCGGAGCCATAGGACCTGGTATGGGAGAAGGTAACATCGGAGCTCACGCTATGGATGCTATGGCGAGGCAACCTGAAATGGTTGGAACCATAACAACGAGAATGCTTCTTGCAGATGCTGTGGCGGAAACAACAGGTATTTACTCTCTTCTGATAGCTTTCATGATCCTTCTGACTGCATGAGGAGGAGACCTGTATGGGACTTTTAGAGTTCAACTGGACCTCTGTCATTATGCTCATGACGTTCGGGCTCCTTGTTTACTTTTTAAACAAGTTCCTGTATAAACCCTTTCTTGAGATGATGGATAAAAGGAAAGAGAAGATAGAAGGAGAGATTAAAAACGCTGAGAATCTGAGGAAAGAGGCAGAAGAGCTGAAGAAAAAGGCAGAAAAGGAGCTGGAAGAAGCATCAAAAAGGGCTCAGAGTATTGTAGAGAGAGCAGAGAAAGAAGCAGAGATGATAATAAGTGAAGCAAGGGAAAAAGCAAAGTTAGAAGCTCAAAGGATCATAGAATCTGGTAAAAGGCAGGTCGAAATGGAGATGGTCAGGGCTATGGAGGATATGAGGAGAAGAGCAGGAGAACTTGCCGTAACGCTGGCAATGAAGATACTCTCTGGGATTTTAGATGAGAAGGCCAGGAAAGAGTATCTCATGAAGATGCTGGAGAGGGAGATTGAGAAGAAATGAGGTACTCTCCAATAGCTGGAAGATATGCAAGAGCTTTGCTGAACGTCGCCATATCCAGGGGTAAAGAAGAGGAATTCCTTGAGTATCTGAGGAATTCTCTCGAGGTGTACAAAAGGATGATGGGGTTCTTCAACGATCCCACGATCTTGCCAGAGAGGAAAGTAGAAGCTATGAGAGAAGTTTTTGATAATTTTGGTATAGAGATTGAAGAAGCTTTTTTCAATTTTCTCAAGATCCTCTTTGAAAAGAAGAGGCAGAAATATTTGCCATTGATCGTTGAGTACTTCAAAGATATGAAAATAGAATCTGAGAGGAAGGTCCCGGTTCATTTAACAGTCGCTCACCCTTTGGATGAGGAGGAAAAAGAACTTTTGAGGAAGTTCGTTAAGAAGTATTCTCTTCTCGATCCCATTTTCACAACGGTGATTGATCCCGAACTGGTGGCAGGAGCTGTGATCGAATTCGAGGGTTACACCATGGATTTAACGGTGAAAGGAAGACTCAAAAGGATAGCAAGGGATGTGTTCGAAAGGGGTGAGAGATCTTGAGGATAAACCCTGGAGAATTAACGAAGATTTTGGAATCCAGAATTGAAAGTTACAAGGAGGAAATAGAGCTTGAAGATACCGGAAAGGTCGTTCAGGTCGGAGATGGTATAGCCAGAGTCTATGGACTGAACAAAGTCATGGCAAATGAGCTCGTGGAATTCGTTGAGACCGGCGTTAGGGGTCTTGCGTTCAATTTGGAAGAAGACAACATAGGTGTGATCATATTGGGAGAGTACGAAAACATAAAAGAGGGCCACACGGTAAGAAGATTGAAAAGGATCATAGAAGTTCCTGTTGGTGAGGAGCTTCTAGGAAGGGTTGTGAACCCTCTGGGAGAGCCACTCGACGGTAAAGGTCCGATAGAGGCAAAACACACGAGAAGAATCGATATAAAAGCCCCTGGTGTCATATACAGAAGGCCTGTCAACACGCCACTTCAGACTGGAATAAAGGCAATAGACGCTCTGATACCTATAGGAAGAGGACAGAGGGAGTTAATCATAGGTGATAGACAAACGGGAAAAACCGCTATCGTCATAGACACGATAATAAATCAGAAGGATCAAGGAGTTTACTGTATATACGTTTCAATAGGGCAGAAAGCATCCGCAGTTGCAAGGATCATAGATAAACTGGAGCAATACGGAGCCATGAAACACACCACCGTTGTTGTGGCAACGGCCTCAGACCCTGCGGCACTCCAATATCTCGCACCGTATGCGGGATGTGCGATGGGAGAGTACTTCATGTACACGGGAAGAGACGCTTTGGTCGTCTACGACGATTTGTCGAAACATGCTGTTGCTTACAGACAATTATCACTCCTTCTCAGAAGACCACCTGGAAGGGAAGCTTACCCAGGGGATCGGCTTACATACCAACGAACGTGATATCGATAACGGATGGTCAGATATATCTGGAACCGGGTCTGTTCTATGCTGGTATAAGACCTGCTATAAACGTCGGGCTTTCGGTTTCGAGGGTTGGAGGGGCCGCTCAGATAAAGGCTATGAAACAGGTGGCAGGTATGTTGAGGCTAGATCTAGCCCAATTCAGGGAACTTGAGACCTTCGCCCAATTCGCCACAGAACTTGATCCTGCAACGAGAGCTCAGATAGTCAGAGGGCAACATTTGACCGAACTTCTGAAGCAGGAGCAGTACAGTCCCATGCCTGTTGAGGAACAGGTGGTTGTTCTGTACGCTGGTGTCAATGGGTATCTCGATGACTTACCTTTGGAAGCTGTTAAAAGGTTTGAGAAAGACTTTCTGAGGTTCATGAGAGAAAAACACGGAGATGTGCTGGAAGATATAAGAAACAGAAAGGAAATGACAGAGGATACCGAGAAGAAATTGAAAGATGCTCTCGAAGAGTTCAAAAAAGAGTTCAGGGTGTGATGAGGAATGAGCAGAGGAAGGCTCCTGACGATCAGAAGAAGAATAAACGCGTGAGAAAAATCGAAAGAGAATACAGAAAATTCCGTGAATTCCATGAAGAAGTCGAAAATCTCTGGAAGAAATTACCCGTCTCTTCTATCGAGCATCCATTTTTTGAAGAAGGCTCAAAAAGACTCGTTGTGGTCATAACGGGAGATCTAGGGCTCTGTGGGGCTTTCAACAGTGAGATAATAAAAGAGGCGGATAAACTGCTGGAAGATGGAGGATCTTTGATAGCGATAGGGAACAAATCCATAAGCTACTTTTCGAAAAAGATGGATATTTTCAGGTCGTACGATAGATTCTACGATATTCCAGATTTTGGGAAGGCGAGTTACATTGTCGATGACATAGTGGATTTTCTTAAGGGAGAATCTGGAGAGGTCTACGTGGTGTATGGAAAATTCATAAACGCTCTGATTCAAAGACCAAGAGCTGAAAGAATAGTTCCTCTTGGGAAAACGGAGGGTAACGAAAACTTGGAATTTGAACCGGAGCTCGAGGTCCTCATTGAAAGGTTTCTTCATTTCTATCTCTCAACTAAAATCTTGAACTACATGTTCGAATCCAAAATAAGCGAGTTCTATGCGAGGGAAAATGCTATGAGAAACGCCACGGATAACGCACAGGATGTCATAAGGAGGCTGACACTCGAGTACAACAAAGCCAGGCAAGCGTCGATAACTCAGGAAATAATAGAGATAGTCACAGGAGCGGAAGCTCTGAAAGAATCGGAAGAGTGAGGTGAGAGAATATGGCGAAAGGAACCAAAGGACAGATAGTGAGAGTAATAGGTCCAGTTGTGGATGTCAGATTTCCCGAAGGTGAGCTTCCAGATATATTCAACGCTCTTGAGGTAATAAATCCGCAGACTAATCAGAAACTGGTACTCGAGGTCGAACAACTTTTGGGTGATAACATAGTGAGAACAGTTGCCATGGATTCAACAGACGGTCTTATGAGAGGACTTGAAGTGGTTGATACTGGTGAGCCCATAAAGGCTCCTGTTGGGAGAGGTGTTCTTGGTAGGATGTTGAACGTTATAGGTGAGCCGATAGATGAGAAAGGAGAAATCAAAGCCGAGGACTGGTGGCCTATACACAGACCCGCTCCGAAGATAACCGAGCAAAGTACGGAAATAGAGATTCTTGAGACCGGTATAAAGGTGATAGATCTTCTAGCGCCTTTTCCAAAGGGTGGAAAAATCGGCTTCTTCGGTGGAGCTGGGGTTGGTAAAACAGTTCTGGTTATGGAACTCATAAGGAACATTGCTATAGAACATCATGGTTTCTCGATGTTCGCAGGTGTCGGGGAAAGAACGAGGGAAGGTAATGAACTGTGGCTTGAAATGCAGGAAGCTGGCGTTCTCAACAACACGGTCCTCGTTTTCGGGCAAATGAACGAACCACCGGGAGCAAGGTTCAGAGTCGCTTTAACGGCTCTGACGATAGCTGAATACTTCAGGGACGTTGAAGGAAGAGATGTTCTCCTATTCATAGACAATATATTCAGGTTCGTGCAAGCAGGTAGTGAGGTTTCTGCTCTTCTCGGAAGAATGCCTTCTGCTGTTGGTTACCAGCCAACACTTTCAACAGATATGGGAGAGCTTCAGGAGAGGATAACATCAACTAAAAGAGGATCTATAACCTCAGTGCAGGCTATATACGTTCCGGCTGATGACATAACAGATCCAGCACCGGCAACAACCTTCTCGCATCTGGATGCAACTGTTGTTCTTTCAAGAAGAATAGCAGAGCTGGGGCTTTATCCAGCAGTTGATCCCCTCGATTCGTCCTCGAAGATGCTGGATCCTGCGATCGTTGGTTGGGAGCACTACCAGGTGGCAAGGGGAGTCCAGGAGGTTCTGCAAAGATACAAAGACCTTCAAGATATCATAGCGATCCTTGGTATGGAAGAGTTATCTGAAGAGGACAAACTAATAGTTCAAAGAGCAAGGAAGATTCAAAGGTTCTTGAGTCAGCCCTTCTTCGTGGCTGAAAGGTTCACGGGACGCCCCGGAAAATACGTCCCAATAAAGGAAACGATAAAGGGCTTCAAAGAGATCCTTGAAGGGAAACATGATGATATTCCAGAACAGGCTTTCTACATGGTTGGTACAATCGAAGAAGCTGTCGAGAAAGCAGAGAAGATAAAACAAGGTCTGAAAGTGTGAGGTGTTTTCTGTGCTGGTTAAGATCCTGACACCGTACGGGAAAGTCCTGGAGAGGGAGGCTTATCTTGTAAGTTTCAGAACGCCAGAAGGTTCCATGGGAGTCCTTCCAAGAAGGGCACCTATAATAACGTGCCTTGCTGTCAGTAAAGTGAAGATAGTCAGTGATGGTGATGTCGAGGAGATAGAGGTTGCTGGTGGAATCCTCTCATGTGATGGAAGGGAGGTTGTGATACTGACGGAGGAGGCTGGTAAAAAAGAGGATTTGGATCCTCACAGGTTCATGAGAGCAAAAGAAAGAGTCGAGAGGTTATCCCAGAAGGTGAAAAAGTGAGGAGGGATCTTTGTGGAATACAGAGTCATAACCAGAGGATTTGAACTCAGTGATGCTATGAAAACCTATATAGACAGAAGACTTGAGAAAGTGGACAGAGTTCTAAGGGAGGACGATGTAACATCCATGGAAATCAGAATCGAAAAAGATGCAGAAAATTACGTTGTAAAGATCATTCTTAACATGAGAGGAGAAATGATAAATGTAGAGGAGAGAAACTCCGACGTTTATACTGCGATAGATTTCGTATCCGATGCTCTTGAAAAGAGGGTTAAAAAAGCGAAAGACAAGATGAGGGTAAGGCACAAAAGTGGTGTTCGGGGACTTGCTGAATCCATGTTGAGTGAGGTCAAAACTGAGGAGGAAGAGGATAAAATCGTCTCTGAGAAAAGGCTCCCTCTACTTCAAATGGATCTCGAAGAAGCTCTTCTTCAGATGGAAACGATGGATCACATGTTTTTGGTTTTCAGAAATATAGATACAGGGGAGATAAATCTCTTGTTCCGTAAGGATGAAAAGAAATACGGACTCATAGAATTTTATGAATAAAAGAGGTGAGGGGTATAAAGCAACTTCTAATAAACGTGTCGGGAGAGAATGTCTCCGGTGCCATTCTTGAAGATGGAAGGTTGTACGAGGTTTTCTCAGAAGAGATCGAAAGTATAAGGGGGAACATATATCTTGGAAAGGTTGAGAAGATCGTTCCTGCACTAGATGCGGCGTTCGTCAATATCGGTAAAGGGAAAAACGCTTTCTTGCGATTGAGGGATCTGACGAAAACTTACATAGATACCATATTGGGTGGGAAAAAAATCGCTGAAGGTGATAAAATACTGGTTCAGGTCAAGAAGGATGCGGTTGGAAATAAAGGCCCCCAGGTTACAACCAAATTGAGCCTGGCGGGCCATTTTCTTGTTTTTTTCCCCCTCTCTAAAGCCAAAGGCATTTCGAAAAAGATCGTTGATAAGGATGAAAGGAACAGGTTGAAAAATATACTGAAAAACCTCTTGAAGGAAGGTTACGGTGTCGTCCTGAGAACTGCTTCTGAGGGTGTGGGAGAATCGGAGATATTGGAAGAGTATGAAGAAATGAAAAGAGAATGGGAAGATATCCTGAAGAAATTCAAGAGGTCAAGGAAACCAAAGATACTGAGGGAGGAACCAGAAACACTCGATTTCATCTTGAGAGAGAGACTGGACGGAAGTGTGGATGAAGTTGTGGTGAACGATTTAAAAGCGTTTGAAAAAATTTCCTCATATATATCGAAAATGCCAAAAAGGCCCTCCGTTAACATTACCAGAGGAGACGTATTCGATGAATACGGTATTTACGATAAATTGAAGGAGTTGAATTCTAAAGTTGTAGATTTGGAAAATGGCGGAAGTATCGTCATAGAAGTAACGGAAGCTATGACGGTGATAGATGTTAACTCATCAGCTTACATAGAAGCTAAAAATCAGAGAGAATTGTCCTTGAACATCAATCTGGAAGCTGCGAAGGAGATATGCAGGCAGATGAGATTGAGGAACATAGGGGGAATCATAATAATAGATTTCATAACGATGGAATATGAGGACGATAAGCGAAAGGTTCTTGAGACATTGAAGAAGGAGTTACTAAAGGACAAAGCAAAAACAGAGGTATTTGGCTTCACCAGATTAGGCCTTCTCGAAATGACAAGGAGGAGAACTTCTCCTCCTTATGATATTAAGATGTTTGCGAAGTGTCCAGTGTGTGGAGGAACAGGGAAAGTCCTATCTCCCAAAATAATTCGTGATAGATTGGAAAACGAGCTGAGGAAGTTCTCTGAGGATGATAGCATCGTTTCTTTCTCCATAAGAGTTCACAGGAACCTTTCAGGGTATTTTAATTCAGAGAATTTGAAACTTTTGAGAAAGAGGGTTAAGAAAAATATCGAGGTTTCCTTCGACTGGCCGGATCCGAACACTTACGACCTGAAACTCAAAAGGAGGTGAACGACACGGAGAAGAAAAAATTCGAACATTACTATACGGTTGAACCAACTTCCAAGTTGAAAGTGAAAGTAACAAAACTCGTTCTTAGAAATGGCCATGAGTATCTCTTCAAGACCCCTTCGGGGGTTTACTCATACGGAAGGATAGATAAAGCCACCAAAATACTGCTCGACCATATGGTAGTTCATGGGGAGAGTCTGCTGGATCTTGGTTGTGGTTATGGTGTTATAGGTATTGTCGCAAAGAAAGAATACCCGAGGATGAAGGTTTTCATGAGTGATATAAACAAAAGAGCGGTGGAATTTGCGAAGATCAACGCAAATATGGATGAAGATAATTGAGGATGCCCCTGAATATTTGAACGATGGAGGAAGCCTCCAGATGGTAGCGTATCACAATAAGGGGGGGAAAAGGATAAAGGGAT
>MZGO01000071.1 GCA_002084985.1 Thermotoga sp. 4484_232
CAATCCCAGTTCATGAACGATGTATCTCATGAGCTGAAAACACCTCTGACTTCCATCCTTGGATATTCCGAACTCGCCTTGAGGTTCTCGGATAGGGAAGAAATAGTGAAAGAATCCCTGGATTCCATCAGAGAAACTGCCGATAGAATGATGAAACTGATACAGAACATGCTGGATCTTTCAAAATCTCTGGAAAATTTAGTGATGGAAAGAATCGACATGAGACATTTTTTGGAAAAGCAGATAGAGAACTTCTCGAAAGAATTTCCTGAATTCCAATTCGATCTTTCAGGAGATGGAGTAGTTGTAGCGGACAGGAAAGCTCTCGCCATAGTCGTGAAAGCTCTTGTAGAGAATGCAATAAAATTTTCGGAGAACGAGAAGATCGTGATCTTGAGATGTGGGGATGGTTGGTTCTCTGTTGAAGATAGAGGAAAGGGTATTCCACGTGAGGAACTTGAAAGAATATTTGATAGATTCTATAAAGTTGATAGATCCAGATCAACGGGTGGATATGGTCTCGGTCTTTCAATTGTCAAGAAATACGTGGAAGCCATGGAAGGAAGAATAGAAGTGGAGAGTGAATCTGGAAGAGGGACGAAGTTCACAGTCTTTTTAAGATCTTCCTGATTATGAAAGCCAGGGGTATTGATATACCTAAGGAAAGAGCCGTTCTGTATAGAGAAACGAAAATGGGTGCTTTGATATGACAGAAAGTGTTGAACATGGAAACAAGGGCGATGGATCCAAAAGCTTCCACTATGAAAAACCATCTGTACTTTTCAAAGTGCTTGAGAGTTAGGAAGAATGGAAAAGCCAATATTTCTTTAAAACGAGGCCTGATCCATAAAATGCTCTCCAAGAAATCTCTGAAATTTCTTTCAAAAGATGAAACCCAACCAAAATTACCAGATCTCAAGATGTAGTAGATTCCTACCGGTATGAGGATGAGGAGAAATGGCAGGAATTTTCTCCAGTTCTTTCTTTCCCTGTACAGACCTTTGAAGAAAATAAAAAGTGGGAGCAATACGAGAGACAGTTTAACCCCTCTGAATTCCGATATCTGATTCAGGTGGTAAAAATCACTCAGAGAGAGATTAACGAGTAACGATAATGCTAAAAATCCCAAAATCGTTAACACTCTCTTTCTTTTTGCCAAATCATAGATCGCCAACGTGCCTAGAATTCCAAGATAAGATACCATCAAGTTCTTATCAAAAAACAGAAATAACATTGACAGTATAGCAAGTACAGGATGGTATATGGCGATCAAAAAAACGAGGAGAATGAGCGGTACGATCCTGGGGAATGAGGGTTCTTCCTCTGGGGGAGGGGGAAAACTCACCAGTTTCCCTGGGATGGCCTTTTCCAATCTTTTAACCAGATCTTCTTCATCTATACCAGGAAGGGACCTTATCCATAAAACTTCGACACTCCTTTCAAGAACAGCTCTTCTGAACCTGTGGTATACGTTTTCCTGAGACAGATTGAGTTTCTCGATCTCTGCCGGTTTTATGAAATGAACTCTGAAAAATTTTTGTTTCTTTCTGAACCTTGCAACTTCCCTTGAAAACCTCCAAGAAGGGTCGAACTCCAGGATACCTTGCCAGATATTCCTTCTGTCCAAAATCTTCGCTATTTCTTCTGGATCTTTATTCACAGGTTTTCCTTTAAGAAAAACCACAGATGCTCCCGTAAGTGATTTCATATTTGATGAAAGATCCCATAACTCCACGCCCAGTTCATCCAGATCTTCATCTCTTATGACCGAGAAATTCAATCCTTCAAGATCACATCTCCATCTCAAGGGAAGAAAGGCGGATATCACGATAAAAGACAGGAGAAGAAAGATGTAAAACAATTTATCTTTCAACTTCGATCTCAAGATCAACCCCATCCACCTGCCCTTTCAAGCACTGCGAAGACCAGCCGTAAAGAATGTGCCCTGAACTGCGAAGACCAGCCGTAAAGAATGTGCCCTGAAAGAGTTATACCACAGATCTTTATCTTCTCTTCTTTCCCTAAATACATGACTTTCGGTTTCTTTCCCATCTTAGTCACATAAGGGTTCTTTACAAGGAATATTTTCTCTGATGAGTTCCCATATGTATCGACAGCTTTGACATAAATTCCCAGAGGTATGGATCCTCTTATAGGTTTTCCATCGCACACGATCGTTAAGTCCACCGCCGTCATATCATGTACCGTTATTTTACCATCCATCAGTTCCAGCTCCGGAGGGGTTCTGTCAACCACCCTTACAACCATGTGGATCATACTGTCATCTTTAAAACCAAAGAGATTCATAATGCCAGGCACTCTGGGTACCAGTTCGTGATTCTCCATCCTTTCTAAACTGCTAAACCACGTCATTTCAGGCAATATGAGTTTTTTTCCCAACTCCCAGATCAGTTCGTAATGCTCCCTTCTAAACTTTAAAGGCTCCACATAAACGGTTTGAGAAGATGCCAGTCCAAGCTCATTTTTGACGCTTATTTTGAGAGTACCACTCTTTTCTAAAACTACAGGAATATTCTTTCCTTTTCTGCCATCGAATTCCCACAAGATGTTGTACCTGTAGCTATCTCCCACTTTAACGAAGACCACCGTACCGAAATCTGGAAAAGTAACAGGATAGACGTCCAAGACGGGCTTTTGAGGTTTAGCATTTATGTCACCATACACAATCCATTCCTTCGGCATTTCAAACTTTTTGAAGAAATAGGATAAAAATTCCACGAATTTATTCCTGTTAACAGGTTCCTTCACATGGATTTTTTCGATCGAATATATCTCTATGGGGAATCTGTCGATTCGAACGCCTTTGAAAATACCTTCTTCAAAATCTTTCACTAATTTTTCGAAGAATTCTCTTGGAACCCTTATATCTCCCTCCAAAACCCCTATTGTTCTTCCATTTTCGAGAACGATGAGTTTCTCTTCTGGAAGTTTTATGGAAACTTTACCTTTAATATCAGGGGGCTCATACACATAGGCAACTCCAGAGAAAAAAGATAAGTCTTCTTCGACTTCAACATGTGAGAATACATTTTCAAATGGTACGAAGCATGTACCGTTGTATGTGTTCACGACCAGTATGTACGAGAAACATGAGAAACTGGCTATGAGTGAAAAAAATATGAAGAGCGATTTCATCTCTATCTCTCCTTCTCAAGGAGAGAGAGAACTTTTGAAAGATCTTCGGGGAGAGGACTTTCAAACCTGACTTTTTCCATCTTCCAGGGGTCAAAAAATGAAATTTCCTTACAGTGAAGAAAGAACCTTTTTAAACCATACTTCCTTTTGAATTGCCTGTTGAATTCTTTATCCCCATAGAGCTCGTCTCCTACTATCGGATGGTTTATGGAAGACATATGCCTTCTTATCTGGTGCTTCCTACCAGTATATGGGATGACTTTTAAAAGCGAGACATCATCGTAATTCTTTAAAACGATGTATTCAGTCGATGCATCCTGGCTTTCTATAGGCTCACTTACGATTCCGCTTTTTTCCACGATCCCTTTTACCAGGCAAATGTAGATCTTCCTCACTTTTCTATCTCTAAACAGTTCTCCCAAAATTCTTGCTGATTCCACATCTTTTGCCACAATCAGAACACCCGATGTCTGCTTATCCAACCTGTGAACGAGATGAGGCGTGAAACCTTTTTCCCTCCCGTAATACATCAATCCTTCTATCAACGTCGCCACATGTATTCCTTTCCCTGGATGGAGGGCTATACTTGGCGGTTTGTTCAAGACGAGGTACCTGTCATCTTCGAAGATAATATCGAACTCCATAGGCTGGGGTTCAAGGGAGTCTTTTTCAATACGCTTGAATCTTTCAAGATTCACGTATCTTATCTCGACAACATCTCCAACTTCCAATTCGAAGGAGGGATCCCTTGCTCTCCTGCCGTTGACATAAACTTTTCCCTTTCTCAAGAACTTGTAAATAACTGACAAAGGGACATCAGGTAGTTTCTTCCTCAAAAATCTGTCGAGTCTCCTATAGTAACTCTGCTTCTCCACCTTCTCTTTAAACATACACTCCTTCAATCCCTCACTTCCACGATATCATTCTTTTCGTTGAGAATCACCACGACAGGCTTCACTTGCTCTTCTGGTGAAGCTATGGCAAAGGACATTATTATGATTCTATCACCTATCTCTGCTCTTCTTGCCGCTGCCCCATTTAGAACTCTGCTCTTCTTGCCGCTGCCCCATTTAGAACAATCTTCCTGCTACCTTTCTCTCCTCTTATAACATACGTCAGGAACCTTTCACCGTTGTTCACATTCGCAACCAGAACCATCTCACCTTCTTTTACGTTCGAGAGCATCTATTTCGATACTCCCAGTATAGTTTAGGTTCTTGTCTGTAACAACCGCCATGTGTATCTTCGATTTCAGATATATTCCAAACACAGAAATCCCCTCCTGGTAGTATATTCTACCTCATCTTCTGAATATGTATCCAAAGAACGAAGCGATGTAGGAAGATGAAAGGACAAGGAATATGGAAAGAGCAATTGCTTTCAAAGAAAACAGTTCCATCAGACGACTGAAGATCTCCTCGTTTGAGAATAACACTTTTATCATAAGATAGAAACAAACACTGGCGATAAGGAACGCTATGGTAAGGGTTATGAGGGATTTTGCAAAGGATCCGAACCTATACCCGATTATGAAGAAAATCACAAGGGAACCAACCCATACAACGAGTGTGGGAAGAGGTGAAAAAGGGCCAAGGATTAACTCGCTCAGGTTGAAAAGAAATGCAAATGAGGATATCAAAAAATCCGTCACCACATTGCATCACCTCAGAATCTTAAAGTCATGAACTTTTCGATCCACCAGTATTTCACCTTCACATTCACGAATCCAGAAATTTTCCAATTTTGCATGTGTTTTCTGACAGGAAAGGAAACCTTTAATCTCCTCACTTCTGAATTCACCGACTGTGAAAAAACCTGTATCATATCATCTTTTTCATCGATTATTCCCAATTGATACTCCATAACGAACACTTTCAAACCTTCAGGAACGAGTAGATTTATCTCACCTTCATACATTCCATCATTTACAGCGATGTTCACGTCCGCCGTCAACTGGTTAACCTTCCTTGTGTAGGATACGCTGAGAAGAATCCCCACAACGAAATTCACACAGAGGAGGGAAAAAATTACGAGGAGAGTGATAAAACTCATTGAAGGGTGCGATTTCATGACATCTCCTTCTTTCCGGACGAAGGATTATCTTTCAAAACCCTCCCTCAATATTTTCAAGCTGCTTCTGTATTCATCTATGAACCTATCCATACTGTTGATTTCCAGTATCACGACTCCTTCAAAACCGTTCTTTTTGAATATGTTTATAACATCTTCGTAGGGAATGATACCCATACCGAGCGGCAGGTGAATGTCTCCCAAACCGTATACGAATCTAAAATGATATGTTTCTGGGATCTCCTTATAAGTTAGCGCATACTCTCCAAGGTTATCACTCACATGAAGCTCTACAATCTTCGGGAGGGCCAGTTCTATTTGTTTTATAAAATCCAAACCGTAGTAGTTGGTTATCGTGAAGAGATGAGCTATATCCAAAGTGATACCAACGTTTGGATGATCCACACTCTCAACTACTTCAAGAACTTCCTCCATAGTTTGAATCGTGTTTTCAACACCTATCACGAGGTTGTAATCCTGAGCCAGGTCTCCTAGAATCCTCAAAGATTCTATCTCCGCTCTCACCTGATCTTTAGCTGCAAGATCCAGATTATGATCTATCTCCCCACAGTGGTACACAACGACCTCTGCTTTTATCTCTTTTGCAAATTGAAGGGTTGACTTCATGACTTCCATATGAAGAGGGTTGAATCTGTTCTTGAGGTTCGTTATATCAGGTGCATGAACCGTGTACTTAAAATTCCATTTCTCAAGGACCCCTTTGACTCTATCCAATCTGTTTTTCAATATCTTCCCTTTCAGTATGACGTCTAAACCTGCTGGGGGTATTTCAACGTAATCCACATCCAGCTTTTTGAAAAATTCAAGCTCTCTTTCAAGTTTACTAAGAACTCCTCCTATTCTTCCCGTATCTACGTTAACGCCTATGCCTTTAACCATATCATTCACCCTCAGAGAACAGCTTCCTCTGTGTCAGGATCAAACAGATGAATCTTGTCTTCGTTTAGGAACAAACTCACCTCTGTCCCTTCTCTGGGTACATCACCAGGCTCTGCGAATATCTTCACGAGTTCCCGCGTTTTATCCGTCATCACGTTTACTATAATATCCCTGCCTAAAGGCTCTAGAACGTACACGACACCCTGTATAGCCCCTTCTTCTTTCCCTTCTTTTATAACAACATCTTCTGGCCGGAAACCAAGAACGTACTTTTTGTTTTCATCCACTTTCATCTCTCTTGGAAGCTTTATTCTTGCTGTATCTCTTACAGCGTATTTCTTTCCCTCTATTGCGAAATCTTTCAAGAAGTTCATTGGAGGATTACCGATGAAAGCAGCGACGAACATGTTCCTTGGGTTGCTATAAATCTCATCTGGCGTTCCATATTGTATCAGCTTTCCCTGGTTGAAAACTGCAATTCTGGACGCCATGGTCATCGCTTCTGCTTGATCGTGCGTGACATATACGGATGTTATACCCAGATCTTCCTGAAGTTTCTTTATCTCCGCTCTCATCATCATCCTGAGCTTCGCATCCAGATTCGAGAGCGGTTCGTCAAAAAGCAATACCTTAGGTTCTTTGACAAGGGCCCTTGCAAGAGCAACCCTCTGTTGCTGCCCTCCAGATATCTGAGAGGGTTTTCTATCAAGCAAGGAATCTATCATCAGCTTTTTTGCGATTTGAACCACTTTCTTGGTGATTTCTTCTTTCGGTAATTTCTTCGCCTTCAACGGGAAAGCTATATTTTCAAACACGTTCATATGGGGGTAAAGTGCATAATTTTGAAAGACCATTCCAATCTCCCTGTACTTTGGAGGGACATCGTTCATTAATATATCATCTATTTTTTCAAGTTCACAACCCTTATTTCAGGCATCAGCCCTTCACCCCTCCGATGGTAAGCTTGATCATGTATTTGCTGACCAGGAAGTAAAGAATCAACGTTGGGATAACGTAGAAAAGTCCAATTGCAGTTACCAATCCATAATCCACGAACCTGAAATCTCCGATGATAGATTTCACGTACTTTGAGAGTGTCCATGTTTCCTGGGTGAATATGAATGTGTTCACGAAGATGAATTCGGACCAACCTGAAAGGAATCCGAAGACGGCTGTAACAGCTATCCCTGGTTTGACAAGCGGTAGAATTACCTTCCACCAAACTCTCATTCTCCCATATCCATCAATGAGGCCTGCCCATTCCAATTCCCAGGGAACACCATCCCTCTGAAATTGTATCGTGAAAGAGCGTATCCTCCCATGCTGGTGGCCAGGATCTCGATTCCCATAACACTGAGCGCGACCCATAGCGTGTTAAGAGTTGCCCTCCATATATTCGGATACCCTTCCATCGTTTCCCACAGAAATCTCCAATTTTTGAGCGTAAATTGAGTTGGTATGAAACCCCGCACCACATCCACACTGAAGGATCTTATTATGAGCCACAGGTATCCTAGGATTATGGGAAGTGTCACTACTATCAAAATTATGAAGATGACTGTGTTCAAGATTTTTTCACTGTTTTTCTGGAAGAACGTTAGTTTGAATTCCCTCTCCATTTCAATCCACCTCGATCCTGGGCCTTTCCATCAAAGCTTCAAATCCGAAGGCTTTCAGATAAAGAAGTGCTGCGATGATACCTATTATGACTAGAATGACAGAGAGAGCTGCCCCATATCCGAATTTAAAGTTCTGGAAAGCTGTGTGATAGGTGTAGAGAGCCCAAACCTCTGTCTTAAAAGCAGGATTTTATCATGGGAAGTGTGATCCTTCTCACGATAGTAAACCAACTTGCGCCATCTATCATCGCTGCTCTGAAGTAATCAACAGGAATCGATTTGATGGAAGCTGTGAAGATCAACATACCCATGGATGCTCCAATGAAACCGTTTGCGAATATTATCATGAGCATTGGAGCGGAATGAAGCCAATCCTGAGGAGGTAAGTTAAAAAGAGCTCTTATGTTGTTCACAAGTCCATATTTTGTGGGATCGAATATCCACATCCATAGAAGTCCGTAAACGACCGATGGGGTGAGTCTTGGGAGCATCCATAAAGATCTGAAAAAGGATCCCCACCTGTCACTTATAGAGGTTGTGAGGATTGAAAGAAGAAGTGCCATTCCAACGTTGAAAAATCCAAGGGTTGCGAAGGTGTATATCAAGGTATTCTTGAGGACCTTCGGTATCAAAAAATCTGTCGCAAGATCGAAGTAATTCTGAAGCCCCACAAAATTCCATTGGAACATGTAATCCATGCTGGTTAGAGAAAGAATAACTGTCAGAACAACCGGAATAGCGAAGAATATGGTGACGAGTATGAACATAGGGGATAAAAAAATAACGGGCTTGCTGATCTTCACAGTTGATACCTCCCAATTGATTCAAAGGTGGATCCCCTGATGGGGATCCACCTTGCTGTATTTCAATCACTCCTCAACGATAACAACCTTGTCTTTCAGCTGGTTCTTGAGCCTCTTTGCAACGTCATCCACAACTTTTCCAGGGAGTGTTCCTCCTTCAACCGCAGATAGTCCATCGAATATTATTCTGTTGAACTCGTTGAATTTGTCATCGTTCGGTATGAACGAGGAGAATGGTAGGAGTTTCGTTCCCTCGACCATTATGAAATTCTTCTTGTACTCTGGGAACACTGTTTCCTGCCATCTGATTGGGAGGTGTCCACTCTCTATGGCGTGCTTGAAATTGAGTTTTGGATCGGTAGCGAGTGTTATTATGAGGAATGCAAGATCAGGATATTTCGTATGAGAAGGTATCATGTAAACGACTGGGTGAGACAATGTGTTGGGTTTACCCTCAGCGGTTGCCTTGGGCGTTGGAGCTACCAAGAACATCTCCTGGAGTTCCTCATCCGTTTTTCCGTAGTCCTTGATCCACTCGGCCCAATTCCATGTACCACCCATCCACGCAAGAACTTTTCCACTTGTTACATCCTTATGCACGGAGCTCCACGGGGTTCCTATCATCGCTTTGGGTGTTATCTTCCAAACGTTCGTCAGGTTGTAGAAGAATTCGTACACCTTGTACATTTCCTTCTTGTTGAAGACGAAGATTCCCTTTTCTTCATCGTAGAAATCAACACCGAAGCTTGTGAATATCTGGAAGTAGTCGATTCCCATCTTCGGTCTGTGGTAGAGTCCCCATTCTACCAATCCCTTATTGACAGCCTCTTTTGCAACCTCAACGAAATCGAACAGTGTGAATTCACCTTTCCTTATCTTTTCAGGCAAAGCGTTGATCTCCTCGTCACTCCATCCGAGTTTCTTGAGGACTTTTTTGTTTATGTAGAACGGCCTTGCTTCTGTATCCTGAGGTACTGCGTAGATCTTTCCAAGGAACTTCGTGGATTCCCAAAGGGATGGTATTATGTCGTAGTAAACCTCGTCCCAGTACTTTTTGATGTAATCATCCAGCGGGATGATGTAACCTGCCTTTGCCCAGGCACCTATGTCGTCATGGCCAGAACAGAGAATATCGAATTTTTGCTTTGCCTGGAATCCAAAGACGACCTTCTGTTTGAAATCGTCCCATCCCGTTGTGTTGAAGAAACCTTCGAGCTTAACCCTGATATCCGCTCCTGAATCTTCAAGTATTTTGTTCAATCTCTCAACGGCTGCTTTGAGGTTCTCGAACCTGTAGTAGGATGGATTATCTGGCCCAACTGTCCATGCAGTTATGGTTATGGTCTTTACAGAGAAGAACGTAACAGTTGCGAGAAGCATCAAAGCTATTAACAGAAGCTTCTTCATACCTCTCCCCCCTCCTTAAGGAATTTGTTTTTTCGAATGCTTTCATTCCTTTACGATATGATACTCTTTGGTCTTTCAAATGGCAAACCCTATTTTCGGTAGTTATTTCACTCTCTGGAATGATTTCCTTTTATATTCCGAAATATTCCCTCTATATTGATTATAACACATCCTTTTTCCTCATTTCGCCTCCCCTGTTACCACATAACATGCCACCTTGTGGTTCGATCCAACCTCCTTTAAAGGAGGGTGATCGTTGTTCTTACAAAATTCCGTTGCTATCGGGCATCTATCATAGAACCTACATCTTGGTGGAGGATTTATGGGCTTTGCTACAGATCCCTTTATATCCGGCTCTCCTCGTTTATATTCTGGATCTGGAACTGGGACCGCTGCCAAGAGAGCTTTCGTGTAAGGGTGCAGAGGGTGTTTCAAAACTTCCTCTATGTCACCTTCTTCGACGATTTTCCCAAGGTACATAACGACTATCCTATTTGCCATGTACCTTGCCACTGCAAGATCATGGGTTATATAGAGGTAGCTCATATTCAGCTCTTCAGCGAGTTTCAGCATGAGCCTCATAATGCCTGTTCTTATAGAGACATCGAGCATCGATGTTGGCTCGTCGGCAACGACGAATTTTGGTCTTAGAATTAAAGCTCTCGCAATGGCAACTCTTTGTCTCTGTCCCCCCGATAGCTCGTGAGGAAATCTGAACATGAAAGTTTCTGGGGGGGTTAATCCAACATTCGACAGCATTTCCGCTACCATTTCTTCTCTTTCTTTGAGAGATCCTATGTTGTGTATATTCAAAGGTTCTGCGATGATGTCGAATACGGTCATCCTTGGGTTCAAGGACTCGTATGGATCCTGAAAGATCATTTGAACTTCTCTTCTCAAATTGATGATCTTGTCCTTTCTATCCTCGATGAAGGAGTTTATGAATCTATCTTCAGACTTCTTGTATTCATCAAAAAATCGCTCAGCGTATTTCCTGTCCACCCCATTCAGATTTTTGATTTCGCTTTCCGACATTTTTTTGAACTTCTCCAGATACATCTTTCTAACATAATCTCTTGCTTTCTTTTCATGCTCAAACAAATAAGGAGTGACGTCTTCCCCTTCCATTATGATTCTCCCATCAGAAGGTTCGTAGAGTCCCACCAATATCTTCCCAGTTGTCGTTTTTCCACAGCCAGATTCGCCAACAAGTGCCAAAGATTCTCCCTTTTTGATGCTGTAAGATACACCATCCACCGCATGAACGAACAACTTCACTTTCCTGAACAGTTTCCTTTCAGCGGGAAAGAGTTTTTTTAGGTTTTCTACCCTCAGTATCTCATCATTCTTCATCGAATGTCACCACCTCACCTGGTTTCAGAGGGTTAAAACATGCGATAAAGTGACCTGGCTCAATCTCCTCATATGGGGGTTCTTTCTCAAGACATTCCTTGGTCGCTCTCGGACACCTTGGTGCAAATCTACAACCTTTTGGCGGATTCAAAAGATCAGGAGGCTCTCCTGGTATAGTCGCAAGTTCCGTTTTTTCTCCAACGACAGAAGGAAAAGCATGCATCAAACCATAGGTGTATGGGTGAGCAGGTTTTTTAAATATCGTCACCGAATCGGCATATTCAACGAATTTACCAGCGTACATGACAGCTATTTTGTCACTCACCTCTGCTATGACCGCTATATCGTGCGATATGTATATCATGGACATGTTCAATCTCTTCTGTATCTTCTTCATTTCCTTCAAAATTCTATCTTGAACGATGACATCTAAAGCTGTGGTAGGCTCATCAGCGATGATTATCCTTGGATCACACGCAAGGGCCATAGCTATAATGGCTCTTTGCTTCATACCACCACTGTATTGATGAGGATATTGATCCATACGCCTTGGATCCAACCCCACCAGTCTGAAAAGTTGTGCTACTTTTTCCCTGGCTTTATCTATAGACATATTGGGATAGTGATTCAACAAAGCCTCAACTATCTGGTCACCAACTCTGTAAACGGGATTTAAAGAGTTCATGGCAGCTTGAAATATCATGGATATCCCCTTCCACCTGTATTTCCTCATTTCAGATTCTGGAAGTGTTACCAGATCGACTTCTCCGTTCCCATCGTTGAAAAAGACATGACCTCCCATGAATTCCGCATTATCAGGTAATAGCCTTAATATGGTCATGGAAACTGATGTTTTCCCACAACCAGATTCACCAACTATCCCGAGGGATTCTCCCTCATCAAGGTCAAATGATATTCCATCGACGGCCTTAACGTATCCCATTTTGGTTCTGTAGTACATTTTAAGGTCTTTAACGGATAGAACCCTCACGCGGATCACCTCTTCCTGAGCCTTGGATTGATAATTTCTTCGAGCCCTCTACCGAGGAAGTAGAAAGCTGAGCAAAGGAGTGTTATGGAAACACCAGGGGGAGCCCAGAGCCACCAATACTTTGCGATGAAACTTCCTATTAGGTATCCATTGGCTTGGGCTGTATGAATGATTATCCCCCAGGACATCCTTATATTAACGAGACCAAGGAAGGAAAGAACCGCCTCTGAAAATATAGCGTTCGTCACACTGAACATCATGTAAAGGAAGGAAAGCGGTAGTATGTTGGGAATGATGTGTTTGAATATGATGTAGCCGTCACTTGCTCCCGCAGATTTTGCAGCTTCTATAAAAGGTCTGACCTTAACCGTCAGAGCCTGGGATTTCAAAACGATCGTTATCGAACCGAAACCTGAAATGAGACCTATTATCAGAGCGAGCTTAAACAAAGTGAGTTCAATAAAAGCGCTTACAGCGAGTCTCATGAAGAATGTGTCCACGAGTCCTCCAAAATAAGCAGATGCAGCTCCTATTATCGTCCCTATTATCACGGTTATGAGAGCTGCAGTTATCCCAAGAACGAATTCTCTGGGAGTGCTGTACATCAATTGGGACAGAACATCCCTTCCAAGAGGGTCCGTCCCTAGGGGATGTTTCAAAGATGGCGGAGAAGGGTGAGAGTATATGGTTGCATCGAATCCTATTATTGGATCATACGGTGTGTACATATCATACAAGTCCATATCGTTCTTCCAGAAAAGATTTTTCATTACCACAGGATACAACGGATAAAGCGCCCCAAAAATAGCAAAGAATATGATAACGCCCAGACCAAACAGGGCAATTTTTTTCTCCTTGAAAAGTTCCCAATTTTGCCTGAAACTTCTCATCCACAGCTTCAGCCTTATTTTCCAGAGAGGTTCCTTTATGACGCTTTCAATACTCGTGTTCGCCACTCTTATCCCTCCTCAATACCTTATCCTCGGATCCAAGAAAGCGTACAGAATGTCTGCTACAAGGTGAGCAACCAGAACGAATATTCCTGTGAAAACAAGGAGTCCCACCAGAAGAGGTATATCCTGCGAGTTCAGAGCCTCAAGGTATGTAAGCCCCATTCCCGGCCAGGAGAACATGGTTTCCGTTATGATGCCTCCACTTATTGTGAAACCAAGGCTTATGACGAAATTTGTTATCAACGGAAGGAGAGCGTTTCTTGCGGCATGTTTGTCCCTCACAACTTTATCGGGTAATCCTTTTGCTTTCGCTGTCGTTATGTAATCTTCCCTCACAATCTCAAGCATGGTATCTCTCATGACGAGCATGCTACCGGCGAAACTCAAAAGAGTGAGTGTCAGAATCGGGAGAACCATGTGCTTTACTATATCGAGTCCGTAGATCCCAATACCACTTCTTCCCCAAAGGACAAGGGCAACGATGATGCTTGCTGTGAGAGTCCCCCAAACTGTTATCCTTTTTGCCATCAAAGTTTTCTGGAAAGAAGCAACGATCAGAGCAGCAAGAAGGGCCAGAAGGATCCAAAAACCAGTTAGAAGAAGTCTTAGAAACACCGTGTTGGAATCTACGGGAGCTGTTCTCCATAGATTAGGATCTATGAATTGGTTCAGAGGAAGAAGCTTTAGAATGACAGCGAAGAGCCAGATGTTGAATATGGCAAGAAGGGGGGTGAATATGGTCCAAAAGACTATGCCAATAAAGGTGGCTGCTTTATCAGCGAATTTCCCCCTTTTCCACGCTATTCTCTTTCCTAGGTTATAACCAACACTGTAGGATACGAGAGTTGCCGTCATGAAAAGAAAAAGGGTTCTTGGAAGTCTTTCTTTTATTATATCTGTGACTTTTCTCGGATAATAAAGAAAGGATGTTCCCAGGTCAAACTTCAAAAAATTTTTCATGTAATATAGGTATCTTATAAATGGTGGTTTATCAAGACCAAATTGCTGTTTTATCTTTTCTCTGATCTCAGGTGTCAATTTTGGATTCATCACATATTGGCTTGCGAAACTTCCAGGCATGGCTTCCATAAGCCAGTAAACGAGTGTAACATATATAAAAAGAAGTATAACTATTTGCAAGGTCCTTTTTCCAATGTATTTGAGCATCTTTCTACCTCCTCTTCAGATTTTAAGCCCAGCCCCTACTGGGGCTGGGCGGAAGGTTAGAAATACTCAGATGTATTACTCAACCGTTTTAACAGCGGCTGGCAACGCGTTCACACCCTGGAGACCATCGAGTGTTTCTTCGTACGGGAACACGATCTGATCTGCCCTGTAAGCCTCATGAATTGGTGACGAGAAGAGAACGAGGTATGGCAGATCTTCTGCCAACATCTCCTGAAGTTTGAATGCGAGTTTCCTTGCTTCTTCTATACTCGTTGCAGCGAGGAATTCATCCGCAACTTTGTCGAACTCTGGATTGTTGTATCCGGGTGTGTTGAAGTCACCAGGTCCCATTCTCTTGCTGTGGAAGAAGTCAACAAGGTAATCTGGATACAACGTGAGACCCCAACCAAGCATGTACATGTCGTAATTGAAGTTTTCATCCCAGACTTTTTGAACTATGTAGTTGAAGTCAACAAGGTTCGCTTTTATCGGAATACCGAGTTCGTTTGCCCATTTTTCGATGAATAT
>MZGO01000072.1 GCA_002084985.1 Thermotoga sp. 4484_232
ACTCCATACTATCACCTGCTCTTTTTGAATTTCAAGAAGATGGGTGATCCTGTGAAAGGGTGTACATACGTTCTGATCGCCCTTTTTATCGAGTTCTGATAACTTTTAGGAATATCATCAGGCCTGTTGGTGAAGAAGAGAAAAACCGGGGGTTTCACATCAACCTGGAGACCAAAATATATCCTGACTTTTCTTCCCCCTTTAGATGGTGGGGGCGAGATCAGAAAAAGTTTTTCCAAAGCGGCATTCAAAGAGCTTGTTGGTACTTTTGTTGTTGCCGAGACGAAAACCAGAGGACTGAAGTCAACGAAGTACAGTTTCTCCTTGAATAGTTGAAGATACTCTTCTTTTCTTCTCTCTCTGTGCTCCACCAAATCCCATTTGTTAAAAACCGTGACGATGGCTTTGCCCCTACGTTCTACAAGACCCGCTAACCTCTGATCCTGCCTTGATATACCCTCCATTGCATCCAGAACCAGAACGACGACATCTGCCCTTTCTATAGCCTCGACAGTCCTGTACGTTCCATACCTTTCAAGAGTTTTGGGTTCAATCCTGGATCTTCTTCTCATACCCGCCGTGTCTATGAAAATGTACCTTTTCCCATCTACTTCTACTTCTTCATCCACAGCATCCCTGGTTGTTCCAGGTAGTGGTGTCACAAGAGTTCTTTCCATACCCAGTATGGCGTTGAAAAGAGAAGATTTCCCAACGTTGGGTTTTCCTATTATTGCAACTTTTATCGCTTCTTCCCGCTTTTCTTCCTTTAACTCTAATCCTTTGGATTCCAGTTTCTCCACAATTTTCTCCAAAAGTGTGTCGATGTTCAGCGAGTGTTCGGAGGATACAGGAATAGGCTCTCCAAAACCAAGTGAGTAGAGCTCTGGTTTTACCTCATTCTCATACTTCTTCTTGTCCTCCACCTTGTTGGCAACCAGTATAACATCTGCTCCACTTTTTCTCACAAAATCTGCAAGATGGTGATCCTCGCTTGTGAGACCTTCTCTGCCGTCCACGACAAACAGCAGAAGATCTCCTTCTTTCAGCATATCCAGGGTCATCTCTTTCATTTTCTTTTCAACGATTCCTTCGGGATTTTCGAATATACCGCAGGTATCGACCAGGGTAAAGAACTTTCCTCTCCACTCGACCCTGTCCTGAATGGAATCTCTCGTGACACCTGGATCGTCTTCAACGATCGCTTTCCTTTTCCTTATCAGCCTGTTAAACAGTGTTGACTTTCCAACGTTGGGTTTTCCCACAATTAGAACTGTTGCCATTTTACCTCCCCTTTATCACCTCACCCAGTGTTCTTTCCACTTTCTCGGCTTCAACCTGTCTTTTGTAATCTTCGTAGTTCCGTCGCTCGTTCAGTTCTTTCACACTGACGATCATTCTGTTTCCTCTTCTGTCTTCGAGTACCCTGAGCACCATCGCTTCTATCTCTTCTCCCACCTTCAGTTTCTCTTCACAGTGAGAGGATGGGAGGAAAGCGTCCACATTGTAATCCTTGACTTCAAGGAGAACCCCTGATTTCATAACCTTCTTGACCTTGCCTTTGATCACCGATCCTTTATCCAGCTCTTCCATGACCCTCTTCCATGGATTCTCTGTAGCCTCTTTCACACTCAATCTCATCCTTCTGTTCTCCGTATCTATACCGAGTATCTTGACCTTGATCTTTTTTCCCTCTCTCAATACTTCCTCCGGTTTCTCTATGTAATTCCACGATATTTCGGATATGGGGACGAACCCACTCACACCATCTTCTATCTCTACGATGGCACCTGTTGGCAGAATCTTCGCCACTTTACCGACAACCACGTTACCAACAGGATACTTTTCAGGAACCGTCTCCCATGGATCCCCTTTAGCTTTTTTATAGCTCAGGGTGATCTTTCTATTTTCTTTGTCCAGGTTTATAACCTCTACTTTCACGATGTCTCCAACTTTCACAACATCTCTGAGATTTTTCCTTCCTCTTCCCCAGAAAACCTCCGAGTATGGGACGAGCCCGTCAACACCGGGTTCCAGATTCACGAAGAAACCAAAGGGATGGATCGATTTCACAACCCCCGTAACCGTACTTCCAACAGGATATTTCCTCTCTACGCTTTCCCACGGGTCCGGCATCAGAGCTTTCAAACTCAGAATGACTTTTCTGCTTTCAGGATCTATCTTCAAGATCTTTGCTGCGATATTCTGCCTCGATTCAACGACTTCTTTCGGAGTTATGGAAGGATCATAACTTATCTCCGATCTTGGGATGAAACCAGTTATCACATCGTTTATCCTGATAACGATACCATTTTGCCTGATCTTTTCAACAGTTCCTTCGATTATATCTCCAACCTTTTTCTCTTCAAAGAATTCTTCGATCTTCTTATCCAGAATAGCACGCCTTGAAACGACTATGTTAGTCCTTCTTCCCCTCCTTTCGAAGTTTATAACCATGAATTCGATTTCGCCTCTTGGATAACTCTCCCCACTCTTTATCAACGAATGCGATCCCGGCAGGAACGCCTCCACAACCCCTCCCACGAGTACTCTGTAACCTCCTTTGACCTGTTCTGTGATCCTTCCAGTGAATATCGCCTCGTTCTTTTCAAACTTCTCTTCGATTTCTCTCATTATTTCAGAATATTTCGGTCTCCTCTCCGAAAGGACGACCGTTCCCTCTTCATCATTTATTCTGATTATTTGAAGTTCCAACTTTAAGCCTGTACGATAGGATTTCAAGGATTTTATAAGTTCGCTTTCAGGAACCCACCCCTCACTCTTTCCACCGAAATCAACTATGAGGCCATCTTCCCGTACTGAAATAACTTCTCCCAGAACTTTTTCCCCAACCTTGTGATCTCTGGTGTCTAAAAAAGCTAGGGCTTCTTCCATGTTTTCAAAATCTTTTTCCTCACTCATCTTCTTCCCCTCCCAACACTTTCAATTTTTTGATGACATTCTGAACAATGTACAAAGGAGTTGATGTTCCACTTATGACCCCCACACACTCCACCTCTGGGATTCTCTCAATATCCTCCGGTTTCTCAATCCAGACGGCATTACCATTGCTGGTGGCTATTTGGAAGAGTTTCCCCGTGTTTGAGCTGTGTTTTCCTCCCACAACAAAAACGATATCACAAGTTCTGGACATCTCCTTCGCTATTCTTTCTCTCTTCAACGTGACATCACATATCGTGTTGAAAATCTCCGCCTTTGCGAAATCACTCATTTTGATCTCTTCTGCCACGAACTCTTTGAAGGATTCCAGAGGAGCAGTTGTTTGTGCCATGATGTACACGATCTCCTCTTTTAAAGGAATGGGGGAGAGAGTTATCAGAGCATGAGGAGCATATCCAGAGAGTGCTTTCATCTCCGGATGATCCCTCTTTCCGAAAACGACTACTTTCCCTTTTTTAGAGGCGTTTTTTGCTTTTTTGAAAAGAGCTTCAACGATTGGACACGTGAGATCCACTACTTCTTTAAAATGCTTTTTATAATGATTGATTCTAGCAGGGGGAAGCCCATGAGCTCTAACAACGAAAATGGAATTTTTTGAATCCTCAGGTATATCATTTATTTTCTTCAACCCAAGTTCTTCCAGTTCTTTCATAACCAGCGGATTGTGTACTATATCACCATCTGTATATACCTTCTCCCCTTTTGAAAGAAGCTCTTTAACATGTTCAACTGCTCTCTTCACTCCAAAGCAAAAGCCAACATCCTCAGCGACGACGATTCTCACGAAACTTTCCTCCCGAGTTTCTCCAATATCATATTCTCTATTCGTGACACAACTTCTTCTATCGTGAGATTCGTCGTGTCGATTTCGATGGCGTCTTCGGCTCGTCTGAGAGGAGCTGTCTCTCTTTCCGAATCCTGCGTGTCTCTCTTTCTAACCTCTTCTTCTATCTCCTCTCTGGATACATTCATACCCTTCTCTTTCAGTTCCTTCATCCTTCTTCTTACCCTCTCCTCAAAAGATGCCGTCAAGAAGATCTTGAGATGAGCGTTTGGAAGGACAACTGTTCCAATGTCCCTTCCATCGACTATTATCTTTCTTCCTCTGCAGATTTTTCTCTGCATTTCCGTTAGATATCTTCGAACCACAGGTAATTTGGCAAAATTTGAAGCTAAGATACCAGCTTGAGGAGTTCTTATGAATTTTTCAACATCCTCTCCATTCAGATAGATTTTCCCATCCCTGTACTCCAATCTCACCTTTCCTAATGCTTTTTCTATCTCATCCACATCATCCGGTTTTAAATTCAAAGAATTCAGGTAAACCCCTATGGCTCTATACATGGCACCTGTATCAAGGTAATCGAATCCAAGTTTTTTAGATAGAAGTTTAGACACAGTGGTTTTACCAGATCCAGCAGGTCCGTCTATGGCAACATGAAACTCTTCCATATCAAACCTCCCCCAGGGTGTCAACGATCTTGAAAACCCTATCGAGCCTGGTCATCTCAAAAATTCTTTTAACATTAGGTTTTAAAGAAGCTAGAACGAATTCCTTGCCTTTAGTTCTCACATCCTTCAGAAGAGCAACCAAACTTCCCAACCCCGCGCTGTCTATGTAGGCAACGTTGGACATATCGAGCACAACCATATCGGCGTCCACCGATTTCAACTTTTCCCTGATGGTTTTTTTGAAATCACCCGAATGGTACGCATCGATATCTCCGCTAACACTAACAATGAGCTTCCCTTCCTCCTGCGCGAAATTGATTTTCATATCATTCATCGTTCGGCACCTCCTCAACAAGCTCTATTTTAAGCTCCTTCAACTGTGTATCCCTGACCTCCGATGGAGCACCTGTCATCAGGCAAACCCCACTTCCTGTTTTTGGGAAAGCTATAACGTCCCTTATGGATTCCTCTCCTGCCAATATCGCAACGAATCTATCCAACCCAAGAGCTATTCCCCCATGAGGCGGAGCACCACATTCGAAGGCTTCCAAGAGAAAACCGAATTTTTCTAAAGCTTCGCTATTCCCCCATGAGGCGGAGCACCACATTCGAAGGCTTCCAAGAGAAAACCGAATTTTTCTAAAGCTTCTTCTTTGCTTATTCCAAGCATTTCGAAGATCTTCTCTTGAATCTTCCTGTTGTGTATCCTTATACTTCCCCCACCTAACTCGTATCCATTAACGACGATATCGTAAGATAACGCTCTGAT
>MZGO01000073.1 GCA_002084985.1 Thermotoga sp. 4484_232
CCTTTCACAGAGAACAAGAATCCCTCAGGCGTTTTCCTGTACCATCCCCTGACCATGTTGTCAAAGGGTAACCTGTAAAAAGTAGAGTTGATTTCGACGGTATCGAAGTTCGATGAATAGAATTGAAGCCACTCTCTCTGAGGTAGGGATTCTGGATAAAACAGTTTTCTCCAGTGTTCATAGCTCCACCCAGATGTTCCAACACGTATCACGGTGAGACACCTCTGTTCAAATAATCGAATTTTTTCCCTTGCCAGGTATTTCTCCTTTCCATTTCTTTTTCTATCTCATTTATTATCTCTATCTTCGCTCTTCCCCAGTTTCCAAAGATCGTACCATCCTTTGGAGGATCGGAGACCAACCTGTGGATCACGATGGATGGAGAAAGATGCTCAAGAAAATTTATCACCCTGTCGATGTACTCTTCCATGCTACAGATATTCACCTCTCCTTTTTCATACATTTCTGCAAGAGCTGTTCCCTTCACAACGTAAAGGGAGTGTATCTTAACACCGTCGGCGTCCAGTGCGGATATCACTTTTGCGGTCTCTATGACGTCCTCCATATCGTCCCAGGGAAGGTTAGCTATGACGTGGACCACGAGCTCAAAACCTCTTTTTTTCACCCTAACAGCGGAATCTATGAATTCTGCAAGAGAATGAGATCTATTCAGAATTTTCAAGGTTTTGTAATTTACAGTCTGAAGACCTATTTCCACACTCACATCCACTCTTTCTTTGAATTCCTCCAGCAGATCAAGGACATCCTCAGATAGAAGATCCGGCCTCGTTGATACAGAGAGCTGAACGATGCTTTCATCCACCAAAGCTTCTTCGTACTTTTTTTTCAGAACATCAACAGGTGCGTATGTGTTGCTGAAAGCTTGAAAATACGCTATGAACTTCTTTATTCCCCTTTTTTCAAGCTTTTCCTTGTATTTTAAAACCTGCTCTCTTATGGGAAGTTCGTAAAATGTTGCAAAACCACTTCCCATCGGATCGCAGAATATACAACCACCTTTTGATTTGGTTCCATCTCTGTTAGGGCACGAAAAACCTCCGAATATGGGAATTCGATGAACTTTCTCACCGTATTTCTTTTTCAAGAAATTACTGAGTTTTCTGTACCTTTCCATACTTATCACCTTGATTCTGTGAAGCGAAGTAAAGAGTAAGGGTATAGGGTACAGGGTGTAGGAGCTGTTAGATCATCGTTGTTCGGTCATCGTTGTTCGATTATCGACTATCAAGCGCCGGCTATCGATCAACAAACATTGTATATCATTGAAGGTCGATGCTTTCACATGTAAAAATTTTTTCATATAAAATTTCTTTTAATTAAATTGTAAAAATGGAGAAAAAGAGTTAAAATTATTAACAAAGAAGGGAGCTTTACAGCTCCCTTCATGGTGGGCTCAGGTGGACTCGAACCACCGACCGCCCGGTTATGAGCCGGGCGCTCTACCAGCTGAGCTATGAGCCCAACTCCAGGGAATGATTATATTATCTCTTTCTCCCAATGTCAAGGGAGATGAGAGAGTTCCGGGAAAGGGGTGAAAAAGGTGAAGAATCTAGACCCTGTAAGGGAGATGATCGTGAAGTACCCAAGGATACTTGTCATAAAAGCTGCGCTCAGGATATTGAAAAAGGGTGATACCATAAACAGAGAAAGAATAGAGAAGGTGATCATAAACATCATGAAGAAAAAAAGTTGAGGGGGATTTCCCCCTCAATTTCATTTCCTGGAAACCACAAAGTATATGTAAGGTATGTACATCATGATGAGAATCATCCCTTCCCATTTCCGTATTTTCCTTCCTGTGCTGGCGAATAAAAATAAGAGAACTGAAAAAACGAGCATAAAAGAGATGTCCACCCAGTAATTTCCAACATCCACCGTCAGCTTTCCAAAGAGAGAAGAGATGCCGATCACAACCAGGATGTTCATTATATTCGAACCTATCACGTTTCCCATCGTTATATCTGGCTCTCCCTTTCTCACAGCCACAACGGAAGTTGCTATTTCGGGAAGGCTCGTTCCGACGGCGACCAACGTGAGACTTATCAAGGATTTACTTATGCCAAGTGTTTCAGATATCCTGACAACGGAGTTAACGGTGAGATCCCCACCTATCCAGAGTCCTATAATTCCTCCGATCACTTTAAGAACTGTGAAAATTATTCTTTCACCTTCACCTTTGAATTCCTCCGTTTTCATATCCGAGGCTGCCATTCTGTACAGGTAATACACGTACATTACGAAAAATGTCAGAAAAACCACACCATCGTTCCATACTACCTGTGGGGGATTGTTTCTCAAAAGAATAGATGAGAAAGCGATCGTCACAAGTATCATGAAAGGTACCTCTAACCTGACTGTTCTGCTTTTTACGGTGAGAGATCCTATAACAGACGCTATTCCCAAGCACAAAGCGATGTTTGCTATGTTGCTTCCAACGACGTTGGATATGGAAACACCTGGGACTCCCTTCACGGATGCTATCATGGATACAACCAGTTCTGGAATACTCGTTCCAAACGCAACGAGCGAAAGCCCTATGAACATTTTGGATACGCCGAAAGTGGTTGCCAAGGATATCGCTCCCGAGACCAGGAAATCCGCTCCTTTCACAAGGAGAACGATACCTAGAACGAGTAGAATCAACGATACCACCATAGCACCTCCATTCCTGGCACTGATAAAATTGTACATGAAATACCGTGTAATCGAGGTGATACGGTGTGTACGATAAACATCTAACGTTTGATGCCCCTTACGAGCCAGAAGTACTGGAATCCTCCAAAGTACATGTGTACCTTTATGAACCCGACGAGGTTCTCTATGACATCATCTTCCTCCACGGTATCGGAAATGGAAATATAAAGTATCTCATGTGGTTCGGTGATGCGTTGAAAGAAGAAGGTATCAGAGTTTCCTTCATGATACTTCCGTACCATCGTGAAAGAGCTCCAAAAGGTTGGCACGGCGGAGAGCCCTTCTACACCACCTCACCGTTTGTTTGCAGAAAGCATTTTCACGACACCGTTCTAGATATTTCAAAAACACTCGATATGGTTGAAAATCTCCCAAAATACGATCCTGAGAAAGTTGGAATAATTGGTATAAGTTTTGGTGGAATGATAGCGACCATAGCCCTGGCCAGAGAGAAAAGGTTGAAGAAAGGCATTTTATGCTGCACAGGTGGTGATTGGAGATGGATAAACTGGCACTCCCCATACACTGAAGATCTCAGGAGGAAATACGCTGAGGAAGGAAACGAATACGGGTGTCGTTCTGAAAAACAATGTGTATCCCTTAGGAAAAACGCTTTGGATGTAGTAGAATCTTTCAGAGAGATAAAGGATATATTTGAAAAAGCTCCTGTTGCGTGTTATCATTACGATCCTTTGTCTTTCGCAAAATTTGTGGAGCAGCCTGTCCTTTTCATAGAAGCCGTTTTCGATCGTGTTATTCCTAGAGCTAGTAGAAAAGAATTGAAAAGACTTCTGAAACATAAAGAGGTTGTTTATGTCCCTTCCGGGCATAAAGGTTTCTACTTTTTCAGGAAATGGCTTGTTAAAAAGATCAGAAGATTCCTTTTGAAGGATAGGAGGAGCTGATATGGAGGATTCATTCAAGAAGGTTTTAGACAAAGGATTTGTTAGATTGATAGATATGATGGGAGATGATCTCAGTGCTGTGAGATCAGCACGTGTTTCGTATGGCAAGGAGCTCACGACTCCTGAAAAAGACAGAAAATTGATAGAATACCTTATGAAACACGGTCATGAAACGCCATTCGAACACATCGTTTTCACGTTCCATGTGAAATGTCCCATATTCGTTGCAAGACAATGGTTCCGACACAGGATCGCATCCTACAACGAGATATCAGGGAGATACACCAAGTTGAAAGACGAATTCTACATTCCAGACAAGATCAGAATACCTGATGAAAAAGATAGGCAGAAGAGCATGCCGAACGATGGGAAGGTTGACGAAGAAGAGGCAAAAAAATTGATGATCGAATGTTTTGAAAATTCTTACAGAATATACCAGAAGCTTTTGGAAATGGGACTGGCAAGGGAGCTGGCAAGGATTGTGCTTCCTCTGTCCATATACACCGAGTTCTATTGGACCGTTAATGCAAGGAGTTTGATGAATTTTTTGAATTTACGAGCAGATTCACACGCTCAATGGGAAATACAGCAATATGCTCTGGCAATAGCCAGTATTTTCGAGAAGAAATGTCCCTGGACTTTCAATGCTTTCCTGGAGTATCGCTATAAAGGTGATTTGCTAAAAGGAGGGAGATGATCTTGAGAAGGTGGGCTGTTCTTTCGATACTCTTGTTCGTCTGTCTGACGTTTCCGTTCACCATAACCAACGTCGTCGTAAAAGGTCTTGAAACGGTCCCTTTAACTTCCGTTCTGGAACGTATAGATTACTCGGGAGATCTAACGGAAAAAGATGTGGAGGAGATTGCAAGAACGATTTTCGATATGGGATACTTCGCATCGGTCAAGCCGGAGCTCATACCGGGAAAAGAAGGGTACACCCTTCTGATAACAGTCAAAGAGAATCCAAAGGTCAAGGATTGGAAGATAACGATAGATGGGGAGGGGCTTTTGGATGTTAAGGATCTCGAGAAATTGGTAACCATAGAAAAAGGTAAAGCTCTCAACGTCAAGAGAGTTCAGGAAAGTCTTGAAAACATAAAAAAAGCGTATGAAGAAGCTGGATACATATTCATAGAGGTCACAGGGAATATGAGGAAGGGGGTTTCGGATATAAACAGATTCATACAGACTTTGAGATTGAACGCGTTTTTCAGTGAAGAGACAACTGTCAACTTCAAAAAAGTCACCATGGACAACGTGGAAGAAAAAACGATCGTTCTCATAGTTAACGTCGTTCAGAGAAAGATAATAGATAAGAAAAGATCCTTCAGTTGCATAGAAGTCATCGGGAACAAGCTTCTGAGCCGTGATGAGATCTTGAGGGCAGCGAAAATAAAGCCAGG
>MZGO01000074.1 GCA_002084985.1 Thermotoga sp. 4484_232
TTTTTTATAACACCTTTTCTGTTTAATCGTTTTGACGGGATATTTGTTTTGTTCTATAATTCAACTGGTGATTACATCATTATATAACTATCACTTGAGGTGAAGAAATGCTGGATGAGGAGAAATTACCAGCCTATTACAGGTTGGAAAAGACCCTGAAAGAAAAGATTTCCAAGATGAAACCGAACGAAAAACTGCCTTCCGAGAGAGAGCTGATAGCAACGTACGGCGTCAGCAGGACGACTGTCAGGAAGGCTCTGGAGGATCTGGAGAGAGAAGGATTGATAAAGAAGATTCCGGGAAAGGGGACCTTTGTTTCAGAGCCGAGCACAATAGAGTACCTGACAGCCTTAAAAGGGTTCTCAAGAGAGATGCTCGAACTGGGATACAAACCTTCCAGCTTGGTCTTGGACCATAGGTCTATAAAAGCTGATGAAGAGATCGCAAGGATATTCAATATATCTCCAGGAGAGAGAGTGATGCGTCTGAAAAGAATAAGGTACATGAACGGTCTACCGGTTGCTGTCCAAGATGCCTACATAAATCTATCTGTGGATGAGAAGCTGAAGGGATTATTGAATAAAGATTTCAACGGTTCCGCATCTCTGTACATGGAGATAGAAAAACTCGGTCTTGAACTCTCAAATGCGGAAGAAGAGATGAGAGTCGTCAAGATGCCAGGAAACTATGCAAAGCTCCTCGATACCAAAAAAGGGGAATGTGCTCTCTTCAGAATCAGAAAAACCTACACATCGGATGGAAAGTGTATTGAATACGTTAGGTCTTTTTACAGAGGAGATAGATACATATTCAAATTCCGTCTAACGAAGCGATAGGGGGTCTAAGGATGGATCATTTCGATAGTTACAAGGCTGTTATCACCGAAAAACTCGAAAAAATTGTGGAGAATGAGAAAGACTCCATAAGAAAAGCGGCTGAGTTGATCGTGAACACCCTTCTGAACGATGGTGGGGTATACATATTCGGTTGTAATCACTCAGCCATCATACCACAGGAGGTTTACTACAGAGCGGGATCTCTGGCTGTCTATACTCCCCTCTTGATACCTGGACTGAACCTTGTAAATACAAAACCTGTTCTTTCCACCTTCATGGAAAGAAACGAGCAATTCGGCAAAGATATAGTGCTGTCCTCCAGGATAAGGGAGAAGGACGTTGTGATCATCGTATCGACTTCTGGAAGAAATCCTGTCCCTGTGGCTTTTGCTCTTGAAGTCAAGAAAATCGGCTCCAAGATAGTTGTGATAACTTCAAAGAAATTCTGCAAATCCTTCCCATCAAGACACAGTTCGGGAAAGACTTTGCTTGATATACCACCGGATGTGGTGATAGATAACTTTGCAGATCCGGGAGATGTCTCAGTTGAGGTGGGAAATAAGAAAATGGGGCCTGTTTCAACTATAACGGGTGTTTTCATAATACATTTGATATCCATGACCGTCGCAGATCTCATGACAAAGCAAGGGATCGATCCTCCCGTTTTTGTCAGCTCGAACGTTCCTGAGGGTGATAGAGTGAACAAGAAACTTTCGAAGGAATTTGAGGTTTTTCTTAAACTGCCGTAGGAGGTTCAAATTTTGGAGATATTGATGGCGGTGGATGTGGGTACGAGCAGAACCAAGGTTGCCATTTACGATACCAATGGGAAGGTCGTTTATAAAGATTCGGAAACACATGTTTCAAATGAAGAAGGTTTTAATATCGTATCTTCTCTGAAGAATATAGATGGACTCGCGATAAAGGATTTTTCAACGACGAGCAAAATGACTTTGAAAGCGGGAGAAGGTTACATTGGTGTTTTCAACGAGAAACTCAATGAAGGTTTGATCGGAGAGTTCAAAGGTATGGATGATCACAACCTCTTGATCTGGGGACTCGATTATGAAGAACATCTTGGAGGAGGAGAATTCTTCAAAGTAAGACACAACTGGCCTGCTGTCGTATTGAAAAAGGGTGAAACGAGGAGGTTCAAATATCTCCTTAAGGTGGTGGATCTTCAAACTCTCGAAAGAAAGGGTAAAGAAAGGGAATGAATCACGAACTCTTCTCTCACCCACCCTTTTCGTTTTTTTCTTTTCTAACATGGCCTCTATGATAAACTTTATTAAAAGCGTTGTAATTCAAATTCCCACTGAGGAGGCGGTATTTTGAAAGAGGCATTGGAATTGTCAGAGAAATACAAAGATGAGATCGTGGATTTCATGAGAAGATTGATCCAGGTCAAAAGTCTCTCCGGTAGAGAACAAGAGGTGGTACAACTCGTTGAAAGAGAGATGGAAAAGGTGGGATTCGATGAAGTGTTCATAGATGGTTTTGGAAACGTGATAGGAAGGGTTGGAGATGGGAAGATCAAAATAGCGATGGATGCCCATCTTGATACCGTTGATATTGGAAATCCGGATCTCTGGGAGAAAGATCCTTTCAGTGGAGATGTCGATGATGAATGGGTGTACGGAAGAGGAGCATCAGATCAGAAAGCGGGAATGGCCTCCATGGTGTACGGTGTGAAGGTGATGAAAGCTCTCTCTCTTTTTGGGGATTTCACACTTTACGTTGTAGGGTCCGTTCTCGAAGAAAACTGCGATGGATTGTGCTGGAAGTATATCATAGAGAACGATGTTATAAAGCCAGACTTTGTCCTGATAACGGAACCAACGGGTCTTAACATAAATATAGGTCAGAGAGGAAGAGTTGAATTCAGGATAAAAACGAAGGGGTTATCTGCTCATGCCAGTGCGCCGGAAAGGGGAGAAAACGCGATATACAAGATGGCGAAGATAATAAACGAAGTGGAAAAACTGAACGAATCTTTGAAAGACGACCCTTTTCTTGGAAAGGGGACAATAGCTGTGACTCAGATATTCTTCAAATCGCCTTCTCAAAACGCTGTTCCCGATGAATGTGTCATTCACATAGATAGGAGATTAACAAAGGGTGAAACCAAGGAAAGCGCGTACGAGGAAATAAGAGAGATTTTCAGAAAAACAGGGATAGATGGAGAGATCGTGGAATTGATCTGTGAGGAGAGAAGTTACACGGGCCTTCTATACTCGATGGAGAAATACTTTCCAACATGGGTGACAGGTGAAAAAGATATAATCGTTGAATCGGCGAGGAAAGCTTACAAAGAGGTTTTTGAAAAGGAACCAACCATAGGAAAATGGACTTTCAGCACAAATGGCGTGGTTACAGCTGGTATTTACAAGATACCGACAGTTGGTTTTGGGCCTGGAGATGAGATATTCGCGCACGCTCCCAATGAGAAGGTTAGAATATCCCATCTTCTAAAAGCTGCTGCTTTCTATGCTGTTTTCCCGAAGACACTGACTGAGATGATCGAGGGGAGGTATGAATCATGAATCCTTTCTTCAGAGGGAGGCATTTCATCACAACTCAAGATTTCACAAAAGACGAGATCGATCTCATGTTAGATATCTCTTACGAACTTAAAAAGAAGTTCTACGTCGGAGAACCAACCCCCATCACCTAAAGACACTGCGATTATCCTCTCAAGATACGGACATGCGATAGCCATAAGGCATTGCAAATTTGGTGTGGGGAACAAGTTTCTGAGAGATGTTGCAAAACATTCGAGAGTTCCCATAATAAACATGCAGGATGATGTGTACCATCCACTTCAGGTTCTTGCAGATCTCATGACCATTCAGGAGAAATTCGGAAAAGATCTAAAGGGTTTAAAGGTGGCTATAACCTGGGCGTATGCGAAGAGTCACTTGAAACCACTTTCAGTTCCACAATCTCAGATACTTCTCTTTACAAGATACGGTATGCACGTTACGCTGGCTTATCCTGAAAAATTCGATCTCATGCCTGAAATAGTGGAGCAAGCGAGAAAAAACGCGGAGAAGTCTGGTGGTAAACTCGAGATAGTTCACGATATGGATGAGGCGTTCAAAGACGCGGATGTCGTGATACCGAAGAACTGGGGAGGTTTCTTCGTATCAGAAGATGAAAACGAGATTTGGGCTGAAACTGAGAAACATAAAGACTGGATCTGCGACGAGAGAAGGATGAGTCTTGCAAAGAGACACGTAATTTACATGCACGCTCTTCCTGCAGACAGGGGTAGGGAAGTCGTCGATTCCGTTATAGATGGCCCACATTCTGTGGTTTACGATGAGGCAGAGAACAGACTTCACACCGCAAAGGCTGTCATGGCCCTCTTGATAGGAGGAAGACCATGAAAGACTTGGGAATATTGAACGGCAGGGTCTATCTTGAAGGTGAATTCATAGAGGCCAACGTGTATGTGGAAAAAGGTGTTGTAGTGGATATAACAACCAATTTCTACGATTCTAGAGTCATGTACGATGCCGGTGAAAAATGGGTGTTACCTGGTTTCATAGATCCTCATGTTCATTTCGAATTGACTGTCGGGCCTTTCACATCCGTTGATGATTTCAGATCGGGATCGATTTCAGCTTCTTTCGGTGGTGTCACCACCTTCATAGATTTTTTGGATCCAGCCTCATCCATCGAAGGTATTGAGAGAGCTTTAAAGATCAGATTGGAGAAAGCAAAAAAGAGTGTGGTTGATTACTCCTTTCATATCACAATAGCGAATCCCGAAGATGATCCAGAAAAAATAGCACGTTTCGCCAGAGAGCTTGAGCTTCCAACCATAAAGATCTTCACAACGTATTCCTCCACGAAAAGAAGGACGTACGATCATCAAATAGTGAGGTTTTTGAAGGTTTCAAAAGAGGAGAGTGTGATGATTTTGGCTCATGCTGAAAACGACGAAATGATCAATGAGGATGAAATACCGGTTGAACGGCATGAAGAATCTAGACCGACCATAGCCGAACTTTCCGAGGTTGTAAAACTCGCCGAGATGACGAAATTTTTGGATGGGAAACTCTATGTGGTTCATGTATCGAGTGGTCTCACAGTTGAAGAGATCAAGAGAGGATTCCACGATATCGTTGGTGAAGGTCTTTTTCTGGAGAGTTGTCCCCAGTATTTCTACTTCACAAAGGATATCTATAAGAAAGAGAAGGGATATCTCTACACCCTCACTCCCCCTTTGAGAAGCGATGTTGAAAGGAAGAAATTGATGGACAACATCGATGTCATCTCCACTATCGGAACGGATCACTGTCCCTTCAACAAGGAGGATAAACTGGGAAGATTCACCAAAGAGATACCCATGGGGATAGGAAGCATCGAATTTTCCTTCGTTCTCATGCATACACTTTTCGGTGATAGTGTCATAGATAAGTTCACGAAAAACGTAGCAAAGATTCATGGGTTGTATCCGAAGAAGGGAACTCTTCTTCCTGGAAGTGACGCGGATATGGTTATCTTCGATCCAGAAGCAAGATGGCGTATAGGTGAGCATCATTCGAGGTCAAATTACAATCCATATGAAGGGTTAGAAGTCAGAGGAAAGATAATATCCACCATCTCAAGAGGGAATTTCATTGTTAAAGACGGCATCTTCATTGGAGGTGAAGGAAGATTTCTGAAAAGAAGGCTATAATCAACTGCAACATATTCGATTTTGAAGGGTTAAAGAAAGGATACTACGTTATCTTCACCGATAAGATTCTTGAAGTTGGCCCCATGGAGAGATTCAGGGGAGCTGACAGCGTGGAAGATCTTCACGGGGGATTCCTCCTTCCAGGGCTCGTCAACGCCCATACGCATGTTTATTCAACTTTCGCAAGAGGAATCATGATACCGTTCAATCCCAAAAGTTTCAAGGATATTCTCACACAACTCTGGTGGAAACTGGATTCGAAACTGGATATGGAAGCCATCTACTACAGTGCTCTTGTTAGCTCTATTGAGTTCATAAGAAACGGTGTAACGACGATAATCGATCATCATGCAAGTGGGATAATACGAGGAACTCTTGAAACTCTTAAGAAGGCGATAGTCGATGAAATGGGGCTTAGAGGAATATTCTGCTTTGAAACAAGTGACAGATTCGATGTGGATGAAGCCATCGAAGAGAATCTGTCTTTCTCAAGAAAGAAAGATGAGAAATCTGCAGGACTTTTTGGTCTCCACGCGTCTTTATCGTTATCGAGCGAAACGCTCGAGAAGATCTCGAAAGTTTTGGGAGATCTACCGATTCACATCCACGTTGCAGAAAGTGAAGAGGATGAGGAAGATGCTCTGGAGAAATACGGCGTGAGAGTTGTCGAACGCTTGGAAAAATACGGTCTTCTGAATGAAAATTCAATTTTAGCCCATTGTGTGCACATAAATGAAAAAGAAGCCAGGATGATAGCGGAAAGAAAGTGTTTCATTGTCGTCAATCCAACTTCGAACATGAACAACGCTGTGGGCCTTCCAGATCTGAAACTCTTCGAGGAAAAGGGTATAAAGGTTCTTCTAGGAAACGATGGTCTCGGATACAACCTGACAAGGGATTTGATGAATCTCTACTTTTCTCAGAAACTTCTTCATAAAGATCCAGCTTATTTCTCCCTGAATGATCTCTGGAAGGTGCTGAAGAACAATTATGATCTTGCTGGGAGAATATTCGGTGTGGAACTTGGAAAGATAGAGAAAGGATACGAAGCCGACATGATAACCCTGGATTACATACCTCCCACTCCATTGAGTGAAAACAACGTACACGGTCATGTTTTCTTCGGAATGTTCGATAACTGGAAGGTGAAGGACACCATAGTGGCAGGAGAATACCTTATGAAGAATTACGCGCTGAGAGTAGATGTGGATTCCATCTTCGGGAAAGCCAGAGAAATAGCCAAAAAAGTCTGGAGTAGACTCTGAAGGGGGGATAGAGTGGATTTAACCACGGAGATAGCTGGTATAAAGCTTGAAAATCCTCTAATGCCGGCATCGGGTCCCCTCGTAGGGGATTATGAAAAGATCATGTACATAGCGAGCCTGGGTGTGGGAGGAGTTGTTACGAAGACGATTTCCACAAAACCTGCTGAGGTTCCAAGGCCATGCATATACGGTGCGCGAAATTACGTTATGAATTCAGAACTTTGGTCGGAGCTTCCTCCTGAGAAATGGATAAAGGATATTCTCCCAAAATTAAGAAAAAATCTCAAAATCCCTTTGATAGTGAGTCTTGGTTACACAAAAGAGGATATGGAAGAACTCGTGCCTGAAGTCGAGGAGTTCGCAGATGCTTTCGAGATATCAACACACTACATAGGTAAGGATGTTTCGATCGTAGGTGAAATAGTTGATACCATCAGAAAGTATACTGAGAAACCCATCTTCATGAAATTGAGTCCCCACATCCCGGATCCTGTGAGGTTCGCCGAGATCGTCAAGGAAAGAGGAGGAGATGGTATCGTCGCCATAAACTCTTTGGGACCTACCATGATGGTAGATCTCAAAACAAGAAGTGCCCTCTTTGGAAAAGATGGTTACGTCTGGATATCAGGCCCCGTTATAAAACCCCTGGCCCTTGCGATGGTTAACATGGTGAGCCAGGTTGAGGGTATAACCGTTATAGGAGTTGGAGGGATAAGAAGTTCTGAGGATATTCTTGAATTTCTTCTTGTAGGGGCAAAAGCTGTTCAGATGCTATCCTCTGCTCTTATATTCGGGAAGGATATATACAGGAGGATATTGAAAAGCCTACCAGGTACACTCGAAAAATATGGTTTCCAAAGTATAAGAGAAGTCGTGGAAACTTCCTTGAGAAAGAGAGAAGTGATGTACGAACCGAGGCATCCAAGGATAAATCTGGAAAAATGCACCTTCTGTAAGGTGTGTGAAATGGTTTGTCCGTACTTTGCGATAG
>MZGO01000075.1 GCA_002084985.1 Thermotoga sp. 4484_232
GAAATGAGCGAAGGCCTGCATCGATTGACGAAAGCGGATCTGTGTCTTTCCGTATCGGGAATAGCGGGACCGACAGGAGGTACACCTGAGAAACCAGTTGGGACCGTTTTTCTGGATCTCTACGATGGAAAGAGCCACTACACAAGGAGGGAATTTTTCAAAGGTAACAGAAATGTGATAAGATTAAAAACGTCTGTGAACGCTCTGAACATGGTGAGAGAGTATCTTATAGGATTTGGGGAGTGATAGGTATGATGAAGGAGGAATACCTAAGTGTTTTTGTAGACGAAAGTAGAGAAACTCTCCAGAGTTTAAACGATAATCTCCTGAAACTGGAAAGCAGCCCAGAAGATATGGAAACGGTCAATGAGGTCTTCAGATTGTTGCATACCCTGAAAGGTATGGCAGGAACCATGGGTTTTGAGAATATGATGAAATTATGCCATAAAATGGAAAACGTTCTGGACAATGTGAGAGGCGGCAATGTTAAGCTCACAGAAAGCTTGATGGACAAACTGTTTACAGGTGTTGATATCGTTGAAAGGATGGTTAACAACATCGTCGAATCCGGAAACGATGTGTTGGAAGATATCGATGTCGATTCGATCGTTCGATCTTTTGACGAAATCCAAGGAACTGAGACAGAAACTGAATCTGAAAAAACTGAGGAGAAAAAAGAAGAAAAACCGGAGAAAATGGAAGGAATACCGATAGAGGTGGAGGAGCCTGTGAGAAACGTGGTTGAAAAAGCTATCGGTGAAGGTTTCAATTCTTACTATATAAAAGTCACTCTGAAAGAAGGAACACAACTGAAATCTGCTAGGATGTACCTGGTTTTCCACAAGATCGAGGAAATGGGTGGAGAGATCGTTAAAACGGTGCCACCCGTTGAAGACATAGAAGAAGAGAAGTTCGATCTGGATGTGGATATGATCGTTATAATAAAGAAAGATAAAGAAGATTTGGTACGAGCCATCACCAGTATATCAGATATAGATAGAGTTATCATAAAAGACTTCTTACCTAAAACACCTTCTGTTAAGGAAAAACCGGAAGAGGTCAAAGAAGAGGTAAAGATTGAGGAAAAGACTGTTGAAGAGAGAAAAACAAAGAAAAAACTCACTCAGACGGTTAGGGTCGATATAGACAAGTTGGACACCTTGATGAACCTCATGGGAGAATTGGTCATAGCAAGAAGCAGAATCGTCGATACCTTGAAAAAGTACAATATAAAGGAAGTCGATGAGAGTCTAGCGCAACTCAGCAGGATCACTCTAGACCTTCAAAACATTGTGATGAAGGTGAGGATGGTTCCCATAGCATTCGTTTTCAACAGGTTCCCAAGAATGGTCAGGGATCTCTCCAAGAAAATGGGAAAAGAGGTCAACTTCATAATTAAAGGTGAGGAAACAGAACTTGATAGAACATTTGTCGAAGAGATAGGAGAGCCCATTCTCCATCTTTTGAGGAACGCTATAGATCATGGAATAGAATCCAAAGAAGAGAGGATAGCGAAGGGAAAACCACCCATTGGAACGATAGTTCTTTCTGCAAGGCACGAAGGAAACAACGTCGTCATAGAGGTCCAAGACGATGGAAGGGGGATGGATAGGGATAAGATCGTGAAGAGGGCTATAGAGATGGGACTGATAGATGAGCTCAAGGCTTCTACACTGCCAGATGAGAGGGTCTTTGAATTTCTCTTCACACCTGGCTTCTCGACGAAAGAAGATGTGAGTGAGGTCTCCGGAAGGGGAGTTGGAATGGACGTTGTAAAGAATGTCGTTGAATCCCTGAATGGGAGCGTGAGCATAGAGAGCCAAAAGGATGTTGGAACGAAGGTAACGATCAGGCTTCCTCTCACCCTAGCCATAATTCAGGCTCTTCTTGTGAAAGTCAACAACTACGTTTATGCCATACCGATAGCCAACATAGACAGCACTTTAATGGTATCCAAAGACGATATCCAGACAGTCCAGGATAAGGAAGTCATTGTCATAAGGGGAGAGGTGATCCCAATATACAAATTGTGGGAGGTTCTTGAGATACCCCATGAAACTGAGGGAGGAGCGATGAATACGGTTATAATAAGAATTGGCAACAGAAAGTACGGACTCGTGGTTGACAAACTGTTGGGACAAGAAGACATAGTTATCAAATCTCTGGGCAAGATATTCTCCGATGTCAAAGAATTCAGTGGAGCCGCTATTCTAGGTGATGGTAGTATCGCCTTGATCCTTGACATATCCAGTATTGGCTGAAGGGGGGATGAACTTGGATACAGCAGTTGAGGAATTCGAAGTTCTGAGTTTCAAGCTTGGTGATCAGGATATGGCTTTTGACGTTGAAAACGTGGAGATGGTGATAGAGACTCCTCAGATAACCCGTGTTCCAAAATCAAAAAATGTTATTGAAGGAATAATAAATCTGAGAGGAAAGATAGTGGCTGTCGCCAATCTCCCTAAGATACTGGATCTTGATGTGGATGTCGAGAAACTGAAAAGTGTCATTATAATGAATGTGGGCGATGTGGAAATAGGCTTCCTTGTAGAAGAAGTAAATGGTGTTATGAGAGTTACTGAAGATGAATATGACAGAAACGTCGTTTCGGAGAAATTCGGAAAGAAATCGAAAGGTTTGATTAAAAAAGATGAGAACGATCTGGTCGTTTATCTAGATGTTAACGAAATAGTATCCGAGATAGTATCTGCTGGGACTTGAAGGGGGTATGAGGAATGGGAAAGAAGGTATTAATAGTCGATGATGCCGCTTTCATGAGGATGCTTCTAAAGGATATCGTCACGAAAGCCGGTTTCGAAGTCGTGGGGGAAGCAGCAAACGGTGTTGAAGCTGTTGAGAAATACAAGGAACTGAAACCAGATATTGTCACCATGGACATAACGATGCCGGAAATGAATGGCATAGAAGCTGTGAAGAAGATTAAAGAGATAGATCCGAATGCTAGGATAATCATGTGTAGTGCTATGGGGCAGCAGGCGATGGTCATAGAAGCGATCCAGGCGGGAGCTAGAGATTTCATAGTCAAACCCTTTCAACCTTCAAGAGTTATAGAAGCCCTTCAAAAGCTTGCCAAGGAGTGAGTGATATCGGGGCGTTCATACTTCAGTTCTCGATAGCTCTTGGGATACTTATTGGTGTACTTCTTCTCGTTTATTTTTTTGTCATGAAGAGATTTCCAAGGGCATTTGGAGGAAAACATATAGCGATCTTGGAAAGGAGGTACATAGATAGATTCTCGTCTATAGTATTGGTAAGGATCATGGATGAATACTATTTCATACTGGTTACGCAATCTGGTGGTACTGTTCTTAAGAAATTGAAGGCGGAAGAGATATCTGAGGAGGATTTTTCTTCTGTCTTCTTCAAAAAGTTAGGCAGAAAGGAAAAGGGAGAATGAAAAAGATCTTTCTAATATTACTGTTTGTATTTTTGACTGTTCAAACCTTTTCCCAAGAAAAAATTCCCCTTCCTTCTATATCGATTGGTATAAAACCAGTTGAAGAACCGAGAGAGCTGGTTACAACGTTGGAGATTCTCCTTATATTGACTGTTCTGGCGCTAGCACCAAGCATCTTAGTACTTTTTACATCATTCACCAGGATTATCGTTGTCTTCTCCTTCCTGAGAAACGCTCTTGGAACAAGACAAGCTCCTCCAAATCAAGTTTTAATAGGACTTGCTCTTTTCCTAACATTTCTCATAATGCAACCCGTCTGGTCCGATATATACAACAACGCCATAACGCCATATCTTAAAAAAGAGATAGGGTACGATGTGATGTTTTCAAGAATCATGGCTCGTGTGAGGGAATTCATGATAGGAGAGCTCAAAAACCATCATAACGAGGATAACGTTTTTCTCCTCGCAAAAAATGTGGGACTGGAGATAGAAAATCTAGATCAAGCACCGAATTCCGTTCTCATACCGGCTTTCGTTCTAGGAGAGCTGGAGATCGCCTTCAAAATGGGGGTGGTTCTCTATATTCCCTTCATAGTGATAGATATGGTGGTTGCAAGTATTCTGCTCTCCATGGGTATGATCATGATACCACCTATATTTATATCTCTACCTTTCAAGATACTGGTCTTCGTGCTAGCAAATGGATGGGATCTGTTGATAGAAGGTTTGATAAAGAGTTTTGCGAGGTGATATCTTGACTGTTGAAGTTTTCATAGATGTCGTCAGAGAAGGTATAAGCACGCTTATTACCATAATAATTCCTCCTCTTCTCGTCAGCCTTGCTGTCGGCTTGGTGATAAGTATATTTCAAGCTGTCACACAGATACACGAACAGACCCTAACATTCGCTCCAAGAATAATTGCTATATTCCTGACTATACTGGTCATAGGCGGTTGGATGCTTCAAAAATTGTTGGATCTAGCTCTGGACATGCTTACAAGATACTTTCAGATGATATAGGAGTGAAAGCAAAGTGAGAGTAGATTTACACGTTCATACAACGGCATCCGATGGGACTCTTTCAGATCTTCGGAGAAAACGCTCTGTGAGAAATGAGATGATACTGGATAGGGCAAGGTCCATTGGTTTCGAGCTCTCTATGGAAGAACTTCAAGAAATAGCTGGAAACGATGTGATCGGAAGACCTCACTTCGCCAGATTGATGGTGAGAAAGGGGTACGTCAGCTCCTATGAAGAAGCTTTTGAAAAATATTTGGGAAAGGGAAAGATCCTGTACGTTGAAAAGGAAAGGTTGAAACCTGAAAGAGCGATAGAGCTCATATTGAAAGCAGGGGGTATCCCGGTTCTTGCTCATCCATACCAGACGGGATTTGAAGGGGAAGAGCTTGAAAGATTCATAAAGAGGCTGAAGGGATACGGTTTGAAAGGGATAGAAGTTTTCTACCCTGAGCATACAGGTAGAATGATGGAAGAATATTTAGAACTTTCGAGAAAGTACGATCTTCTGGTGACAGGTGGTAGTGATTTCCATGGAGAAGGTACCACACTTTCCTCCTTTGGTATGGATGTTCCCTTTCTACATATTAGGAGATTCCTCAAAGAACTGCAAATCCTCTGATTCTTAAATTTCGATAAAAATTATCACCATCAATTACTCTCTTGTATTTTAATAAGTTAATGAGGGGGTGAGGTATCATGATGAAGAGAATGATCATGATACTTTTGATACTTTTTCTCCTTGCATTTCTTTGGTCATGTGTTGGAAAAACTCCTGAAACTCCTGAAACATTCGAACCGGAGAAAACATATGATGAAGTGACACGTGGTGCCTTTAGACCAGGAGCAATCATGATATCAACCGATCCGGAGTGGAGTCAACTCGATGAGGGAAGTTTCGTGTACATCGTGACCACATCAGGATTATACGGCTATATGAAAGTGAAGGAGATGTTTTCAAACATGA
>MZGO01000001.1 GCA_002084985.1 Thermotoga sp. 4484_232
AATCCCCTTATAGTCCCCGTTCCGAAGTAGTATAGTATGAGACCTGCAAGGATAGTCGTCACGTTGGCATCCACTATGGTGACAGTCGATCTATCGAATCCTGCAGCAATGGCAGTTTTCACAGGCTTTCCCGACCTGAGTTCTTCCTTTATCCTTTCGTATATGATCACGTTACCATCGACAGTTGTTCCGATCGTCAGGATGATACCTGCTATTCCGGGAAGGGTCAGTATGATCCTACCTGCAGCCAGAACTCCAAGGAGAAGGATCGTGTTGTATAAAAGGGCTAAATCCGCCACAACCCCCATTATTCTGTAATATGCCACCATGTATATCAGAACGAGGATCAATCCCCAGATACCCGCTTTTAGTGAAGGTCTTTCGCTTCTTGAAGGGAAAAATTCCCCGTTATCTCTGCCCTCCCGTCTGGTATCACAGAGATCACGTAACCTGCAAATTGCACGATGTTGTCCAGAACGATTGCAAGCCTCTTGTTCGGCGGAGCTGCGGCTGTTTCTGGAACGACCAGAGCCTGTGTTATCTTCTTGAAGACGTTGGCATACTCCTTTGCAAGCTCAAAATTCACTTTGTAGCCATATCTTCCAGGCCGTGTGTCTACTGCCGGGACGGCAGAGACGATCTTGGGAGATACAAGGACCAAATCTTTCCTACCAAGAATCTCTTTTCTCACAAGGTACCATTTCCCATCCCTTCCCTTAAGCCATTCCGCTTTGTATCTTCTCGCTTCTGAAGTTAGTGCTGGATCCTTCATCGGATCTTTCTCCTGCGTGTCGTCCAGAACCTGGGCAAAATACAGAATACCTGTAGATCCGATGAGCTTTTCGGCTTGAACCGTATCGGTAGCCTCTGGTATCTCAACTACTATATAGGATTTGTCCTCTCTGAAAACCTTCCTCAAGGTCGCTTCGGTATACCCGGCTGCGTCCAATCTGTTTCTGAGGACAGTCCAGACGTCATCGACCACATCGGAAGGGTTTTCCACCCCTTCTTCCACCTTAACAAGGTATTCGATTCTTGCCCCACCTTTTATATCCAGACCAAGGTGTATATTCGAAAATATCCTGCCGATACCACTATATGGCTTTCTTTGAGGCCAGAGAAGGGCGATGAAAGCTAGGACTATCACCGCAAGCACTACGAACAATCTTATACGGTCACCTCTCATGGTTTCCTACCTCCTCATTCCCCTGTCTTTTCTGCCTTTTCCTTAGTCTCTTTCTCTTTCATGACGTTCGCGATCGCTCTTTTAGTTATTTCGAGTTCAGTAGCAGTCGCTGTCTTTATCTTAACCGTGTCCTTCCTTATATCTATAATCTTTCCCACGATTCCTCCCACCGTAACAACTATGTCCCCTCTTCTCAAAGCACTTATCATTCTCTGGAAATCCTTTTCCTTTTTTCTCTGGGGGAGTATTATGAGGAAGTAGAACATCAAGAAGAATACCAGAAGAAGGAATACCATGCTGAGCCATGAAGAACCTGCAGTCGGTGCTGTTCCAGATGGACTTCCATTCGCTCCTGGAGGGCCACTGTAAAGAATCGTTGGCATTAAGCTTACCTCCCTTCAAAAATATTTTTTCCAAATCGAGGAATGATTATACCAGAAATTCTTCAACTTGTTCTTTCACTTTTTTCACATCCTCAGAAATTGCCTCTTTCAATTCTTCGAGCGATCTGAATTTCTTTTCTGGCCTTAAAAATTTGATGAGGTCCATTTTCAGAAATCTTCCGTAAAGATCCCCATCGAAGTCCAGTATATGAACTTCGTATTTCACATTCTCACCACCTATCGTCGGTCTTGTTCCGATGTTTGCAACTCCAACCTTCTCCTCACCCCAAGGGAGTGTAACTTTCGCAGAGTAAACACCGAATCTGGGAATAACTAGAAACTCATGACCCCTGTCGATGTTAGCAGTTGGAAATCCTATTCTGTGGCCGAGCCCCGTGTCTCTGTAAACTTTACCGGTTATTCTGAAAGGTCTTCCCAAGAATCTTGCGGCTTCTTCCATCTTTCCTTCCCTCACCAGTCTCCTTATGACAGAACTGCTGACTCTCCTCCCATCGATCTTCACATCTCTGGCAACGGCGAGTTCTATATTGGAATCTTTACAGAGTTTTTCAAGGAGATTCACATCTCCCTCTCCATCTTTTCCAAACCTGAAGTCTTCCCCAACTACCAGTCCAACGACTTCTCTCCTCTCTATCCATTCTTTGAAGAAAATACGAGGATCCAGATCTTTGACTTCGATCAGATCTAATGTCTCCACCATGTCTATCCTTTCCTGGAGGATTGAGATCCTCTCGGTAACAGATGTTATCAATCCGTCAAAATTCTGTCTGTAATAATCCATAGGATAGAGGATAGTTAAAACCAGTGTTTTTGCTTTCTTCCTTCTTCCCATATCTATCAACATTTTCAGAATCGTTTCATGACCTACATGCACACCATCGAAGACCCCTATACTCATCACGATCATTCTCATCTCTCCTTGAAAACTTTGTAGAGTTTCGCTACCCTTTCGTTCCTTCCTTGTTTTTTCAAAGTTTCCAGAAATTTCGAGCTTCTTTCGGATATTGCTATCGCTATCAGGTTACCCCCGTCATCGATCAAGCGAACGATATCCCCCTTTTTGAAGACTCCTTCTACCCTCGAAACACCCTCTAGGAAAAGTTGTGCTCCATTCAGAATTCTGTCTACCCAGTCTTCAGTTACGATCAGGGCTGGAAGCCATTTAAGGGTCTCGTTAAGAGGTATTATGGAATTTTCAAGATCTTCTGAAGATGCTTCAAAAACGTTGATGGAAGTATCTATAGAAAACTCTCCAATAGCTTCGCGAACCAATTCCAAAGCGGTCGCACCACATCCCAGTTTGTACCCCACGTCCATGCACAGGGATCTCACGTAAGTTCCAGGAGATGTCTCCACCCTGAAGGATACCGTATCATCCTCTATCTCTATATCCCATATTCTGTATATGAAAACCTTTTTAGGAGGAAGCCTGATTATCTTTCCTTCTCTTGCGAGCTTGTACAGGCGTTCCCCTCTGTGCTTTCTGGCAGAATATGCGGGTGGGATCTGCAGGTATTCTCCAACGAAGGACAGCAACGCTTTTTTTATCTCCTCGCAGGTTACACTACAATCCCTCTCTTCAACTACTTCACCTGTTATATCGAACGTCTCGGTTACGATACCCAGTTTCATCTTAACCCAATAAACCTTTCTCTTATCCTTGTAAAATTCGAGGATTCTCGTTCCTTGATTGATCCCTAGAATCAAGACACCTTCTGCGAAGGGATCCAGAGTTCCCGCATGTCCCACTTTCCTTATCTTCAATTTCCTCCTGACCTCTTCCACTGCATCGTGAGAGGTTGGACCTTTTGGTTTGTACCCTACTATGAGACCGGACTTCACTCTTGCTCTTCCTCCTCTTCCTTCAGAGGATCGTATCCCATCTCCACCAGAAGTTTGTGAACTCTGACACTCGATTCTATTCCTTTATCTTCTCTGAACCTTATCTCTGGCGCTGTGAAGAGTTTCAGATTCTTCGCAACGTAGGTTCTGAAGTAACCCTTGGCGTGATCCAAAATCTCGATCACTTTTTCCTTATCACCACTCATGCAACTCACATAAACGTCTGCATATCTTTTATCCTTCGAAAGCTCAACTCTGGTTATTGTCACGAGTTCTTTCTGAATTCTAGGATCCTTCATCTGAGAGAGGGCTTCAGAGAGAAGTTTCAACATTTCAGACTCCAGCATGGCTTTTCTGTAACTTGGGTGCATATCTCTACACCTCCTCTACATGTCCAAAAGCTCTTTGGCTTTGGAGATCATCTCTTTGGATTTTTCCAATAGATTTAAAAGCCCCTTGGGTTTTATGGATATATCGTTGAGGGCTTCAGGATCGAGGTGAGGATCACCGAAGGAAAGAGAATCTCCTGGATACAGGAGGTTTGCAAGGACATCCGATATATGAACCATGGACACTATTTCCGAATACACACTCTCTCTCGCGGAAGAAGGGTTATGGTGGTTCTCGACGGTCGTTATTATGAGATCCGGAAAATTCCACTTTTCCAGGAGTTTTGCCCCGATTATACCATGATGGGGTATTCCAAGATCGCTCTCCACATCTGTGAACGTCTTCTTCATTCTGGAGGCCACTTCGTAAGCACTCACCAGGATCCTTGGAGTTATCACATCGTATACGATCTTACCGATATCGTGAAGAAGCCCTGTTATGAACAACTCCTCTTTCACAGGATATCCAACCGTTGAAGCCAAGGTTTCTGCGATCACCGCAGTTACGACGAAGTGCCTCCACAATCTTTTCCTATCGATAGGACTTTTTTCATCGATTTTTTTGAAGAATCTATCGTAGGTGAAGACGCTCAACGCGAGATTCCTTACGGTTTTGAAGCCCAGTATCATAACCGCTTCGCTCAAAACGGATATTTTTCTTGGTATACCGTAGTAAGCAGAATTTGCTATCTTTAAAATCCTTGAACTCAGACTGGGGTCAGTTGATATGACCTGCGACACTTCCTTGGCAGAGGCGTTTGGATTTGACGCAACCTGTACGATCCTCTGAACCACAAAGTCCGGACTTGGAAGATCTTCAACCTTCTCCAGAATCTTGTCCACCGTCACCATCATTTTGCACCTTCTCTATAGGAATCCACACAAAAAATTTGGATCCCTTTCCAACTTCACTCTCGACCCATATTCTCCCTCCGTGAAGCTCCACTATCTCTTTCGTTATCGTCAACCCAAGACCAGTTCCTGAGACCTCGTATGTCAAGGAAGAATCAATCCTGTAGAATTTCTCGAAGATTCTATCCTTTTTGTCTTCGGGAATACCAACACCGTTATCCTCAACCACTATGAGAACCCCACCATCTTCCTTGGATAGAGAAACCTTTACGTACTTTTCTTCCGAATCCTTCTTTGAAAACTTCACACCGTTGCTTATGAGATTGAAGAGAACCTGTTTCAACCTTTTTGGATCAACAAGCATCACCAGAGAATCGAGATCTGTCTCGAAGAAGAGTTCCACCCCTTTAGATCTTGCGTATTCCATCATCGAGTTCACAGCTTCCCTGCACAGATTCACAACATCCACCATGATTTTTTCAAGTTTCAGAGCTTTTTGCTCGATCCTCGAGAAATCCAGAAGCTCGTTCAACAGTTCCTCAAGATGCCTGCTCTGGTTGTAGATCGTATCCATGAAGTCTTTCAAGGTATCCGTATCCAGATCCTTAAGACTCGTCAGAATAGTTTCAGAATAAGCTTTTATCGCTGCAAGAGGTGTTCTCAACTCATGAGATATATTTGATATGAATTCCATCTTCATCCTATCCAGCTCTTTCAACCTTTCCAGTTCCTTGGTGCTGGTCACGTTAACGATGGTTGTAACCGCTTGTGTTTCGTTCTCATGTTTCAGAGGTTCAGACGTTATGGAATAGAATACACCGTTTTTCTCATACTCTCCAATCCTTCTCATACCAGTTTCTATAACCTGTTTCGATATCTTCACAGCCTCGTTTATAAGATCTTCATCATCCGCTTCATCCTCGAACCTTCTGTTCTTGAATACCATGTCATCCCTATCGGAATACACGAAAACCATCTCGGGGAACGTATCCAGTATGTTTTTCAAGTACTCTTTTGTTTCTTCGACCAGTTTGTTCTTCTCGAGCAATTCCTCATATAATTTCAAATTCTCAAGGACGACGGAAGAAAGAAATGAAAACACCCTCAACGTGTCCATATCCTCCAGCGTTGGTTCCTCTCTTATGAGCAATGCTATGACACCGAAGGCCTCTCCTTTCTTTGTCATGGGTATCAAACCAACTTTCCCATCGCTGTCATCCAGAAATGTACTGTTACTTGTTTTCATGGACCAATCTATCATGTCTTCGTGCTTTTTCAGGTCTATTTCGATATCCTTCGGATCTTTAAGCAGTATCTCCTTATCCTTGGATAGAAAAAGGATCCATTCACAATCCACGAGCTTCTTAACCAGTTTCAACAGGGCTTCTCCTACATCTTCGGTCTTTTTTACATTAGCAAGTTCCATTATGAAACTGGAAAATAAAGTTATTATTTTCGAAGAAGTACCGACTTTTGGCATCTTCCCACCACCATAAGGAAATTATACCCTTTTTTTAAAACCTTCTCAGTCCCAAAATGTCTTTTAGGAAAATTTATGATGAAGAAACATCGTAAACACTTTCAAAATGGAGGTTTCAAATAGCTTGACTTTTGGTGGAAATGAGTGTAGATTAAAAACATGCCCGCTTTCAGCGGAGTGATCAAAAGGAGGAGAAGCTTTATGAGAGGTACAGTGAAGTGGTTCGATTCAAGAAAGGGTTTTGGGTTCATAACCCGAGAGGATGGCGAAGACATCTTCGTTCATTGGAGCGCCATCCAGATGGATGGTTTTAAAACACTCCAGGAGAATCAGAAAGTCGAGTTCGATGTCCAGAAGGGGTCCAAGGGATTACAAGCCATAAATGTCAGACCCATAGAATGAGTTCTCTTGGATTAATTGAAAGCCCTGGTTTTAAAACCAGGGCTTTTTTCATTATAATATTCTGTAACCAAAGTTGAGTGGTATTGGGGTGGGGAGCATGAAGGACTTATGGTTCTTGATCTTCCTGACCATACCAGTTTACATGATCTCTCAGGTACCATCTGTTCCTGGATTTCCGGCAATTCCTGGTATCCCTACCATGCCAGGACAGATTCCACAACAGTTTCCTCAACAACTGCCCCAGCAACAATTGCCGCAGCAAGGCCCTTTATCACAGCCGCAGGTTGGTCTACCTGGTCCTTTGAAGCTTCCAACCATTCCTGGAAATTTCAAACTGCCGGATTGGCTTAAAAGGGGCCTTGTCGTCTATTACAAGGTGGGTGGAAGAAGTAAGCTAGGAGACCAAAGCAGTGCCTTCACTGGGATGAGTGTCTTTATAGTTTGGGAGACCTCAAGCAACAAGATAGTGGGAGATTGGATATCTCTCTCAAACGACGGCATGCTCATTCAAAGTGGTTTGAAGGAACTGGGAAGAAGCTCTGACGGCATCTTTTACGTGAATCCAAAGTACGCAGAGGCTTTACTTCGAAGTGCGGGGAATCTGAAGAATTCGGGGGTTACAATTCAAGGTGGACCAGGAAACATATACATCAAAATAGTTGGACAGAGGAGCTATCAAAATGTTTACATAAAGTACGATTTGAAAACAGGAGTTATTTTATCCTCACAGTATGCAACACCCGATTCGAGCTTTTTCATGGAATACGCTGGGTACGAGTACGTGAATCTTCCACCGCCATCGGGTACTTTCCCACCAGTGGTCCAGGGAACATATAACTGGGTTCTAAGTACATCCTATATGGGAATGGAGATGCAGTTTGGAGAGCTCACCATATCACAGGGTTATGTGCAGGGGAGAGTTGCGTATTTCAGAGGGAAGTACGATTTGTATTCCCAGGGTGTTCATAATCAACAGCTCATAGGCGTACCAGACATTGGACCACACTATGTGAATCCAGCGCTTCTGAGCAATGACATTATCTTTGATTTGAAACAGATAGGGTTGAGACTCGTGGTGGTTGGGAGGGACTACAACGGTGTAACTTTAGAGCTCCAATACAGAACGATGCCACTCATAAGAAGTGTCGTTGATCCAAGGACAGGTCTCATAACGTATATGGAACAGTTCATATCGAACATGGGATCTATCAGATCCTATCTCAAAATGTGATGGGGGGATCCCATTTTGTTCATAAAAAGTGTTGAGCTCGTGGATACGGTATACAACCCTGGAAAGTATCCCCCACCTTTGAAAGGAGAAGTTGCTTTTGTTGGGAGATCCAACGTTGGAAAATCTACACTTTTGAACACGTTGTTTGGAAGGAAAATAGCGTTCGTGAGTAAACATCCTGGAAAGACGAGATCCATAAATTTTTATCTTGTGAATTCGTCTTTTTACATGGTAGATCTACCAGGTTATGGATACGCCAGGGTTTCAAAAGAAGAAAAGAAACGCTGGAAGGAGCTGATTGAGGATTATTTCAGAAGGAGATGGTCGTTGAAGCTGGTTTTCCTTCTGATCGATGGTAGGATACCCCCACAAGAAACGGATGAAATGATGATAGCATGGATGAAAGATCTCGATGTTCCGTTCGTCGTTGTCCTGACCAAAATCGACAAGGTCAAAAAATCTGAGAAAGCGAAGATGATAAATGTTCACAGATCTGTTCTAAAAAAATATGGAGATTACACTCTCATATCATATTCCGCTATTACAAAAGAGGGAGTTGATAAGATCCTAGAAATAATTGAAACAATTTTTAGAAGATGATAAAATTAAATTCCAGGGGGCGGTATTTCCTCAGAAGCGAAGCGGGGGATAGCGAAGAACTAACAACTAGCGGAGCTGTGAGACTCACCAACGAAAGGGGGGATAACGATGAGGAAAATCTGGAAACTGATCGTTATGTTCGGAAGCCTTTTAACACTTCTCTTCTCTGCTGTCGGTAATCTGGAGTGGTGGTGAACACCTCCGCCCCCTTTCCTGAGGAGGTCTTTTGATGAACAAAAAAACAAAGCTCTTTGTTCTCTTCATCTTCTTGATCTACCTCTTTCTTTTTATTTTTTCGTTCAAAGGTGTAAAATCTCCAAGTATTTTTTTGACATTACTCTTTTCAGGGATAATATTTGAAATCATAACAATTGCCATAGCGGATTTTTCGGGAAGTTCCATAAAACTCACAGGAGGAATCATCGTCAACATCCTGGCATCTTCCCTTCTCTCCCCTGCTGAAACGATGCTTATAGCTTCCACTTCCGTTCTGATCCCAAGGTTATATAAAATAAAGAATCTTCCACCTATAAAATTCATCTTCAACGCTTCCCAAATAGGGCTTTCAGCCTTCGTTGCTTCAGTCCTGTTCAGAACATTGTCCACTGGTGATCCTCTTTGGAACATACCAGTGATATTCCTGATCGCATTTGTTTACATGTCTCTGAACACCTTTTTCATGGCAACGATACTCTGGTTATCATCGAGCACGAACTTGAAGGAAGCTGTCTCAAGAACCTTCTCCACGCCCTTTTTCAGTATGATGACTCTACTTCCAGTCTGTGCCGTTGTTTACATATCCTACTTCTATATCGGTTTCGTTGCGATTCCCTTATCCCTTGCACTCGTTCTGTCCATCCAGATAGGGAACAGCTACAAACGAAAGTATGAAGACCTCAGGATAGAGAATCTGAGATCTCTTGCAAAGAGTCTGGAAGAGAAGGATTTCTACACGAGGGGTCACAGTGAGAGAGTAGCGGAAATAGCAAGAAAGATCGCTCATAAAATGAATCTACCATCAAAGCTCGTCGAGAGGATTTATACTGCAGCTCTTTTACACGATATAGGGAAGGTTGGGATACCCGACTACGTTCTGAACAAACCCACAACGTTGACGAAAGAAGAATTCGAGATAGTGAAGGAACACCCTATAAAGGGTGAAGCGATTCTGAAGGAGATCGGAAGGTTCAGATTCAAAGAAGCAAAGTGGGTGAGGCATCATCATGAAAGATGGGATGGGAAAGGGTATCCCGATGGATTGAAGGGGGAAGAGATTCCCCTTCCATCAAGGATAATCGCTGTTGCGGATGTCTATGAAGCGATGGTGAGTGACAGACCTTACAGAAAGGCTTTATCCAAAAAAGAGGTCATAAAGCAACTTAAGGAAATGAAAGGAACCGCTTTGGATCCTCGAATAGTGGATATTCTCCTTGAGATCATCGAGGGGGAAGGGAAATGATCCTTGATGTTTTCATAATAGCGTTTCTGCTGTCTGTCGTGACAAAAAATATAAGATGTGTTTTCACCAGGGATTACAAATTCTTGTATCTCTTTCCTATACCTATAGTGCTTCAACTCCTCAAAAACTATTACCTCATGGTATTTTCCTTCATCCTCCTTGCATTTTTATGCTTTGTGAACAGGAAAATACCGGGTTTCAAAGCGATTGGCGCAGGTACCGTTCTCAACGGTCTGGTCATGAGCATGAATTCTGGGAGAATGCCAGCTTACGAACCTTTCGTGAATCTACTGGGACTTCATGTTGGCAGCAGGCACATCGTTTTTGAGAAATTCAACTTTGCGAACATACTTGGAGATTACATTCCTGTGATCCTTCCCTGGGGTAGAAAGTTCCTGATAAGTCCAGGAGACGTTCTCGTTTACATCGGTGTATTCCTTCTATTTCTGAGTAAAAAGAGATGCTAAGTTACGATCTCTATCCCTGTTCCTGCTGTTCCAGGACCAACATGGGTCGTTATGACTTTTCCCATCATCGCTATTCCAGTCACTTCCACATCGTAATATTCTTTCAGGATTCTTTCAACATCCCTCGCACCAGTTTCGTTGTCCGCATGAACTGGAAGAATCCTCAGTTTCGATCCTTCCGGTGCGTATTCCTTCACCTTCTCGACCAGAGCTTCGGCTGCTTTCTGACTCCCCCTGACTTTCCTGTAAGGTATGAGTTTTCCCTCCTCGTTTATATGCACACATACCCTTATCTTCAACATCGTTCCGAAGAATCCTTGAACCTTTGTGACCCTTCCACCCTTGACAAGGAAGTTGAAATCTGAAACGTAAAAAACTGCCCTGAACCTGCCGGAGTTCAATTCTTCCAGAATTTTTCTGTACGCTTCCTCACCGCTCGCCCCTTCGTTCAGAATTTCTCTCACTCTCCTTGCAACGAGAGCATTCACTGCAGATGCTAGTTTCGTGTCCACAACGTACACAGGGATGTCAACTTCTTTCGCTGCCATATTTGCAGAATTTACCGTTCCAGAGAGGTTCGAGGATATACACAGAGCTATTATCTCATCGTAGCCTTCTTCCTTTGCTTTCAAATAAAGCTTTTTGAAATCTTCGGCCGTTGGTTGAGACGTTTTTGGAAGTTCTTTGGCTTCCTTTATCCTCCTGTAGAAATCTTCGATCTCTTTTGGATCTCTGACATCGGGTTCTGACGTTCCATCGGGCCAGTTCACATAGAGAGAGGCTATCTCAACGTCGTACCTTTCCAACCACTCGATAGGTATGTCTCCTGTGCTATCCAGGATTATCTTAACTCTCTTCATGTCCCCCACCCCTTTCGGATAATCTGTTCAGAACTATGGAGACAGCTCCCAGAACACCTGCATCGTCCAGAAGTTTGCTTCTAACTATCTTGAATGTCCCAAGGAAAGATGGCATGACGTAATCGTTGACCTTCTCGTTCAGAGGATCGAACAGAACGTCCCCTGCCCTCGATATACCCCCTCCTATGATAATTACCTGTGGATTGAATGTGTGAACGTAACTTGCTATGGCCCTTGCAAGGGCATCTACAACCCTATCTCTTATCAGAGTAGCTAGTCTGTCTCCAAGCAGAACTGCTTCGAAAACATCTTTGGGGGTTACCTTATCGGGTCCACCTGCCATCGCAAAGATTTTGGAATCCGGAAACTTCTTGTAAGATTCCATCGCGAACTTTTTGATGGCGGTTCCCGACGCAACGGCTTCAAGACACCCTCTCACCCCGCATCCACACACAGGGCCGTTGGGCTCTATGACTATGTGCCCGAGTTCTGCTCCTATCCCTGTGCTTCCTGTAAGCAATCTTCCGTGGGTTATCACCCCTCCTCCTATACCCGTTCCGAGTGTGAGAGCTACTATATGATCGTAATTCTTCCCCGCACCGAACCACTTCTCTCCCAGAACGAAAGAATTCGCATCGTTTTCAATGAAAACTTTCTTTCCCGTCCTTCTTTCGATCTCGTCGGCCAGAGGAACATCCCACCAATCGGGAAAATTCGGGGAGAATCTGACGATCCCTCTATCCCTATCGATCGAGCCGGGTGAACCTATTCCCACGTACTCAACGTCCTCAGTTGTCACATCGTTTACCGCTTCCGCTATCCTTTCCATGACTCTATCTTTTCCTTCCTCGACATGGGTTTCTCTCGTGAGCCTTTTTATGATCTTTCCAGATTCATCGACTAATCCCACCGTGAACGTGGTTCCTCCAAGATCCACTCCTACGATCTTCATTTTCATCACTCCTTTTATTCTGCATATTATACGAACAAAGCGATTAAAAGAGCCAGGCCATACATTATGCCACAGACAAGGAGAAAGTACCTTCCCCTCCTGTCGTGTTCCTTCCTCTTCTTGAGTTTTTTCTCCCTCAGAGCCCTCGTTCCAAGATCGAACGATATTATAGATAAAAGGAGCATGAAGGATCCTATGTAAAACAGCACATCGGATATCACCCTCAACGTATCACCCCGATGTGATATATTTTAAACCTAGAGGTGATGAGATTGCCTGTATTGTTCCTAACGGGTAATGCAGATCTTTCCAAAGATGAGTATATCAAGAAAAAGGTGGAAGATCTGAAAGCAGATTATACAAGAATCCACCCGAAAGATACAGACAGAATCGAAAAGATCAGAAGATCCATACAGACACTCGGTATGTTCCTTCTCGGCATGTTGAAAGAGGTCCCGGAGACGGTACACGTTTTCATAAGATCGACCAGAGGAATAAAGGGATATCAGAGTATATCCTTTGATCTACCGAAACCGTGGGAAAGGGAAAAGTGGATAGATTACGTGAAGAAAGCCTTCAAGAAGAAAGGGTTGAATATCGAAGATGACGCTGCTGAACTTTTCTTCTCCATGGTCGGGAGTGATGAGGGAAGGATAGAGAAGGAAATAGAGAAGTTGATGAATTATTGTGAAAGCGGTGTTGTCACAAGCGACGATGTGAAGAAGGTGGTTTACTTTTACGAACATCCTCCCCTCGATGAACTCTCTTTCTCCATTTCGGAGGGGAGGGTGGATAACGCTCATAGGGTACTGGATGAACTTCTGAAAATATCCGAGCCGATAGTCATAAGCTCTGTTCTTGCAAATCACTTCCTTGACCTTTTCAAGATAGTGATGACCGTTCCGAAAAAGGAAAAGTACATATGGCCGGAAATCTCCAACATCTCAAAGTCCTTGAAGATACCGGTACCGAAGGTGGCAAG
>MZGO01000076.1 GCA_002084985.1 Thermotoga sp. 4484_232
GGGACGTAGAAGCAGGACTCATTGATTTTGAAAAACTCAAGGAAAGATTCAGGGAGCTGATGAAGGAAGCAGATACAATTCTGAAGGAAATCGACATGGAAAGTGAGGATAGGGTAGAAAAGATCATCGACTATTTCTTTGAGAGGGAAAAGAGGGAGAAATTCATAAAGCTCTTCAAACAGGTTCAGGAGATATATGAAATTCTGTCCCCGGATGAGTTTTTGAGAGATTACATTGAAAAGTACAAACTGCTTGTTCAGATCTACACGATTATTAAGCAAGCTTACACTTCAGAATCCGAAGATAAAAAGATAAGAAGGGATCTTCTGAAAAAGACCGAGGCGCTAATAAGAGAAAATGTTGAACTTCTACAGATAATAGATGAACTGCCTCTGTATGAGATAAACAAGGACATTGCAAACGTGATCAGATCAGACAACATTCCCGGCAGGGTGAAGGTTATCAATCTTGTAAGGAGTATAAGAAGCCACATAGAGAGAGAAAAGAAAGAAAAGCCGTATCTTAATTCAATTGCCAGGCAAGTGGAAGAGGTGATTAAAAGACTCGAAGAAAGACAGATAAGTATTGAGAAAGCTTTGAAGGAGCTTATAAACATATCAGAGGATATTGCAAGAGCCGAAGAAGAACAGAAAAACAGTGGTTTGAGTAAAGAAGAGTTCAGCTACTTCTGGATGTTGAGAGAGAAAGTACAGAATCCTAAAGAACTTGCCAAGGATATCGCAGAGATATTCGCCAAGGAGGAACACTGGATTTTCAACAAGGAAGATGAGAGAGAACTGCGGGTAGAACTTTACAAAAAGGTCTTAAAACAGATCAGAGATATCGAAGAAGCCAGTGAACTTGTTGAGGAACTTCTCAATATTGATAGGATCATGAGAGAGGGAGAAGAATGAACAAAACTACCAGAAGAGATGTGCTGGATCTTGTTGAAAGGTGGCAGAAGATTTTAAAAGTCAATGTCAAACGAGTACAGATAAGAGAAATGAAGCGAAAATGGGCTTCTTTTTCGTCAAAGGGGACCCTTACGCTCAATAAAGATTTACTGGATTTACCCAAAAAGTACACGGAGTACGTGATCGTCCACGAACTCCTTCACGGGATAGTACCAAACCATGGTCGAACGTTTAAGACGTTGCTTCACATGTACCTTCCAGACTGGGAACATCTACACAGGTATCTCACGGAGTGACATTCGGGTTGATAAGCAGAAAGGTTATTGCCAAGGAAGATGGAAAGATAAATCTCATTCTCCCACCTGAACCTTTTGGGATATTCGTGGTAACAGATGAAAGAAAAAAGATGCGAAAAAGTAATGTAAGAGTTGAGATAACGAATCTGTCAGATGGAGCCTGGGAAATACTTGTATCCAACCGATATCACTTTCAAAAGGTGGGTGGATATCGACTACGTGAAGGTGAAGGAGGATCATATCTTTTTGCTTACATAAAATCATTTTAACTCCCAGGAAAAAGGATGGTGGATTTGGCTGCCCGAAACGAATAGGGATGTATAAGAAGGCGTCGAGCTCCGTCTCAAAGAATTTTCCAGTACAGGAATGGGTCAACCTGCGCTACTATTCTCATCAAACGCACATATAAGAAAAGGGCTCCGAAGCGGAGCCCTCTCATCATTTCATCACAGCCTTGAGTTCGACAGGTATGTATATGGTTCTACTGCTCAGGTATTCGACAGCTTTCGAGACTGCGAGGTATCCCATCTTGTAAGGTTGTTGTGCTATGGTTGCGTACATTTCGCCTTTTTTCACGGCTTCTACAGCATCTGGTATGGCGTCGAATCCTACCACTATTATCTTTCCAAGTTTTCCTGCTTCCTTTATTGCTTCTATAGCTCCAAGTGCCATTTCATCATTCTGTGCAAAAACAGCGTCTATGTCTGGATGCGCCTGCAGGATGTTTTCCATAACTGTTAATCCTTCTGCTCTGTTGAAGTTTGCAACCTGCTTTGCAACGAGCTTGAGCCCGGGATATTTCTTGAGCTCCTCTTCAAATCCCTTTCCCCTGTCCCTTGCAGCAGATGTTCCTGGAATTCCAACGAGCTCCACCACTTTCCCTTTTCCTCCGAGTGCTTTTGCCACTATCTCGGCAGCCATTCTCCCACCAGCTACGTTGTCAGATGCAATGTGGACGACTACCCTTCCACCGTTTGCAGCTCTGTCGACTGTTATCACTGGTATTCCAGCTTCATTGGCACTCTCAACTGCAGTGACTATTGCATCGCTGTCAGTTGGATTGATAATTATAAGATCCACTTTCTGCTGGATCAAATCTTCGATGTCGTTCAGCTGCTTTGCTGGGTTGTCTTGAGCATCGACAACGATTAACTTGACATCAAATTCCTTTGCAGCATCAAGAGCTCCATCCCTGAGTGTCACAAAGAACGGATTATTGAGTGTGGACAGCGAAAGTCCAATGGTGTACTTTGCAGAGAATCCGATTGCTACAAAGATTGCTACAAGTGTCAAAACTGCCAGTTTCCTCATAAAATCACCCCCGTTAAAGAATTTTTAAGTTCATTATTCTTCCTTCTCAAGGAGAACAGCTAAAAGTATCACAATTCCTTTCACAGCTTGTTGATAGAATGGCGAAACGTTTAGAAGGTTTAACCCATTGTTTATTATTCCCATCATCAAAGCACCGAAAAACGTTCCGATCACGCTTCCTGTTCCACCGGAGAGACTTGCTCCACCAAGAACAGCGGCAGCTATGGCATCGAGCTCGTAACCCTGTCCAAATATCGGTTGAGCACTGTTGAGCCTGGCTGTGAGTATAATCGCGCTGATAGCTGAGAACACACCACTTATGACATAGAACATCATCTTGTAAAAGTCGACTTTCACTCCGCTGAGCCTCGTTGCCTCTTCGTTTCCGCCAATAGAATAAGCATAAAGGCCGAGCTTCGTTTTTCTCAAGAGGTACCACGTGAACATCAGCACACCGAGCATTATCAAAACAGGAACAGGGATCTTTAAAATCTCACCTCTACCTATAAACCTGAAAGCCTTTGAAAAACCAGTGATTGGCATACCATTTGTATACACGAGTGTAAAACTTCTCGCTATGGCCATAGTAGCGAGAGTTGCTATGAAGGGTTGCATTCTTCCCTTTGCAACAAGCACTCCGTTGAAAAGGCCAAAGAGTGTTCCTATCAAGAGAGCAGCCAATATTCCAAGGAATACACTCCCTCCTTTTATTATCGATGCCATCACAACCGCACTGAATGCAAAGACCGATCCTACGGAAAGATCTATTCCACCGGATATGATCACAACGGTCATTCCAAACGCTATGATCGCTTGAATAGAGACTTGCCTTAGTATATTTATTTGGTTCGATATCGTCAGAAATCTATCGGAGAGTATGGATAAAACCGCGTAGAGACCTAAAAGACCAACCAGCGCTGGGTTCTTCCTCATGAATTTCCAGATATTTTTCATGCGACATCGACTCCTGTTGCCGCTTTCAGAATATTTTCCTGTGTTATCTCTTCTTTCTCGAAAATAGCTGTTGTAACACCTCGGTGCAGAACCATAACTCTGTCGGATAGGCTTACTATCTCTGGAAGCTCTGAGGATATAAACAATACAGCCTTTCCTTCATTTGCAAGTTGATTTATGAGATTATAGACTTCTACCTTTGCACCCACGTCTATACCTCTTGTTGGCTCTGCAAGTATTACGAGCTTTGGCTCTCTGAAAAGGAATTTACTCAAAACCACTTTTTGCTGATTTCCACCAGAAAGGTTTTTAACGAGCTGACGTATCGAAGGTGTCTTTATTCTGAATCTCTCCACAGCGCTTTGCGTCATCTTTCGTGCTTTCTTCCAGTATATGTTTATCAAACCGGCAACCGTATTCGTATTGGATACCGTTATATTCTTGACAATATCAAGCCCAAGGATCAGCCCCATCTTTTTTCTGTCTTCTGGTATCAATACAATCCCATTCTTAAGCGCATCTAAAGGAGACTTTATCCTGTCTATCTCCCTTCCAAACAGTCTCATCTTGGAAAAAGAAGATTTCAGAGCTCCGAAGAGACCAAGTGCAAGTTCACTCTTTCCACAACCCACAAGTCCAGCGACTCCGAATATTTCTCCTCTTCTTATCTCAAAAGACGTTTTCGAAACATAGCCAGGAACCTCAAAATCCTCGACACTGAATATAACCTCGTCCGTCGGTTCGTTGTATTTTGGATACATGTCTTTTATTTCCCTTCCGACCATGAGCCGAACCAGCTCATTTCTTGTGAACGATTTAACTTGCCCTTCCCCGACCTTTTTACCATCTCTCAATACAGTGACTCTATCAGCGACTTCGAATATTTCATCGAGCCTGTGAGATATGAATATCACAGAAACTCCATGACTTTTCAAATCCTTCATAATTTCGAAGAGTCTTTCCACCTCGTGCTCGGTCAGAGTAGCTGTAGGCTCATCCATGACAAGTACTTCTGCATCGTATGCAAGCGCTTTTGCTATCGCAACGAGCTGCTTTTCTGAAACATTCAAGTCCTTTACAGGTGTTCTGGGATCGAGGTCGAAGCCGAGCTTGTCAAGTAAAGCTTTCGCTTTTTTCTCGAGATCTTTGAAATTTATGTACCAAGGATTCTTTCCTTCTCTCCCAAGGAATATGTTCTGAAAGACGCTCAAATTCTCGGCAAGATTTAATTCTTGATGTATAACGGATATACCATACATCATGGCATCTAAAGGAGAGGAGAATTTCACTTCTTTCCCTTTGAGGATGATCTTTCCACTATCCGGTTGATGTATTCCTCCGAGTATCTTTATGAGTGTACTTTTCCCTGCACCATTTTCTCCTACAAGGGCGTGTATCTCTCCCTTTTTAAGATCAAATGAGACGTTATCGAGTGCCAAGACACCAGGAAACCTTTTGGTTATATCTTTCATCAAAAGAAGCATTTAAAGCATCACTCCCTGAATCTCAAGAATTCTCAACTGTTCTATCTCTCGTGGATTGTCTTACGACTATCTCCGTGCTTAGAATTATCTCTTTTTTCCTCTTTATCCTTTCATGGAGCAACCCGATGAGCAGCTTTGCTGCTTCTCTTCCCATATCGTATATAGGTTGTCTAACAGTTGTTAAAGAGGGTTTGAAATACCTACTGAAAAACATATCATCAAAACCTGTTACGCTCACATCATCAGGCACCGAATATCCCATATTCTCCAACGCATCTATAGCGCCAAAGGCTATGAGATCATTACCACATACCAACGCATCTGGGAGCTTTTTCAATTTTTTCACAAGTGAATACCCACTCTCATATGTGAATTTACCTGATAATACTTGGTAATCTTCTATACTGTTTTCTCTGAGCGCTTCTATAAAACCCATGTACCTTTCTTTTCCTGTAGATGTATTTTCGTCTCCATTTATGAAGGCAAATGATCTATGCCCCGTTTTAATGAGATAATTCACCATTTGCTTTATTCCACCTGCGTTGTCAACTCCTACATACGGAACATCGATTTTCTCACATCTCCTATCCAAGAAAACTAGCTTTTATTAGCTTCAACTCCTCTCCTGCATCGTTGTCAGCTCCGCTTAGGATGAAAGAATATCCTTTTTTTCTTAGATAATCCTCAGCACCTTTGACCATCGTGAGAAAGGCAGGATTTGTAATATCTGGGATTACAAAACCGATCAATTTTGTCAAGCCTACTCTCAAGCTTCTTGCAAGCAAATTTGGTTCATAATGAAGTTCTTCTATTGCTTTATATACACGAACCTTTAACTCCTCACTTACAGGTGAAGAGCTGTTTATGACCCTCGAGACTGTCGATATAGAGACACCTGCTAATTTGGCAACATCTTTGATGCTCACGCTTTTTTTCTTCATCGTTACACCCACTTGATTTTCTGAAATCGTTTGCAAAAACGTTTTCGAAACCGTTTTCATAATAATTTAAACTCTCAATTTGTGTCAAATACCGCTATCTTGGATTTCCTGCAAATAACCCCGAAATTTCTCGAAAATCATCTTCGAATAGGCAAATATCTTTGGATTTCTTTGGATTTCAGCTGCCATTTTATTTTTAAACCCTAATTTTTGATTTCATCCTCAAAAACGTATTTTTTCTATCTCTATTATGTCCACGTTGTTTCTTAGGACTGTTTCAAAAATAGTGAGGTGGGTATAGAGAATAAAACAAGGGAGATGATGTAATCTTTCTTACACTTTCCATGATCACCAAATCCTTCTCCGTGCTGATCATAAAGGAAGTTTGGCCTCTTCTTCAGAGGAACCATCATTTTCTCAAGAGACTACTTCAAAAATTGCCTTCCCCCAGAGATTTCCATTGCGAGCAAGCTAAAACATGTCATACAGATTCTGATAAAGCTCATTCACGATATAGATAGCATCTAT
>MZGO01000077.1 GCA_002084985.1 Thermotoga sp. 4484_232
TTCACTATCTTGTCGTCATGAATGTAAAATACGTGATCGTGTACTATAACGTAATATACTCCTTCCGCAGAGACGTATCTAAAACCGAGTGGAGATAAATCATCGACACGGAAGTAATACTCCCCATCCTGAAAGATATCCTCCACATGGTAAACCACACCGTCCTTCAGTATCAAAGCAGGGAAAACGCAGATGGATAATAAGAGCAATAACCATAAAAGGGCTTTTTTCATTCTATCACCTCGTGTATGAGCTTGAATTCCTCCTCCAGAGGCTGTTCAGATATAGAATAAGCACTTTTTATCAGCTTCTTAGCGGTTTCCACATCACTTTTCTCAGAGCAATAGAGTTTGACCAACGGTTCACCTTTTGAAACTCTATCACCCAGTTTTTTCAAAACCTCCACACCCACACTGTGATCAATCTCGTCCTCTTTCTTCTTCCTACCAGCCCCCAGAACCATGGAAGCGACACCTATCTTTTCGGTGTCCATTTTCTCAACGAATCCTTCCTTGTCGCTTAGAACTTCTTCAACATTCTTAGAGATTGGTAACAAGGAATGGTCTTCTATGATTCTTGCATCACCACCCTGTGCTTCGATCATCTCTCTAAATTTTTCAAGAGCTTCACCGCTTTCTATCTTACTCCTGAGGATTCTTTCCGCATCTTTCAAGTCACTGACTCCGGCAAGGTACAACATGTAAGATGCCAGGCACAACGAAAGCTCTGTTAAGTCTTCTGGCCCTTTTCCTTTGAGAGCCTCTATCGCCTCGATAACCTCAAGAGAATTCCCTACCATTCTTCCCAGAGGTTGATCCATGCTCGACAGAATAGCCACAGTCCTCTTACCGTGAAGTTTACCAATATTCACCATCATCTTGGCAAGCTCTTTTGCTTTTTCCTTGGATTTCATGAAAGCACCGCTTCCAAACTTCACGTCCAGGACGAAAGCATCACTTCCCCCAGCAAGTTTCTTGCTCATGATGCTGGAAGCGATCAAGGATACCTCATCCACAGTTGCTGTTGCATCCCTCAAAGCGTATATTTTCTTGTCAGCTGGAACCAATTCTCCCGTCTGTCCCACAACAGCTATACCGTGTTTCTTCACGTTGCTTATGAACTCTTCGAAAGAAAGGGACGTCCTGAAACCTGGTATGGATTCCAGCTTGTCGATCGTTCCACCAGTATGACCTAAGGCCCTTCCGGACATTTTGGCAACGGTAACACCACAAGATGCAACAAGGGGCGCAACAACGAGTGTCGTCTTATCTCCCACACCACCTGTAGAATGCTTATCAACCTTCTTTCCAGGAATGGATGAAAGGTCAAGAGTTTCACCAGATCTCATCATCGTTTCTGTGAAAAAGTACGTTTCTTCCTCATCGAGATGTTGAAAATATATAGCCATCAGAAAAGCGGACATCTGGTAATCCGGTATCTCTCCTTTCACGTACCCCATTATCATGTACTCTATTTCCTCTCTAGTGAGTTTTTCCCCATTTCTTTTCTTCAATATTATGTCATATACCCTCATTCTTTCACTTCCTTTACAGGAAGCCTTATTCTCATGAGAGTGCCTTTTCCAACCTCACTCTCCACCTCTATTTTTCCGCCGTGTTTGTCCACTATCATCTTAACGATCGAAAGACCAAGCCCCGTTCCCCCCATCTTTCTAGAGCGCGCTTTGTCCACCCTGTAGAATCTTTCGAAGATTCTGTTTTTCGCTTCTTGAGGTATTCCTGGCCCTGTGTCCACAACTTCTATTACCGCTTCTTTTCCTTCTTTTCTAACCCTTATCCACACTTTCTTTTCTCCCTTATCTTTTGTTGAAGTGTATTTAACAGCGTTATCTACCAGGTTCAGAAGCATTTGGATGATCCTATCCCGATCTCCCCAAACTGTGATGTTCTCACAGCTGGTCTCCATCTGTACAGAATATTCCTCAGCTAGAGGTATCATTATTCCCTTTATGTAATCCACAATCTCGCAGAGATCGACCTCTTCGAAATGGAATTTTGCTTCACCTGACTCCAACTTTTCAAGATCCAGTAGATCATTTATTAACCTGGTCATTCTGGCTGATTCTTCTTCTATAACCCTTAAGAATTTCTTTACCAGGTTTCTATCACTCAAATCATCTTCAAGTAGCGTTTCTGCAAAACCATGAATCGAGGTTAAGGGCGTTCTCAATTCGTGCGATACGTTCGAAACGAATTCTCTTCTCATCTCATCGAGTTTCTTCTCTTTCGTTACATCGTGCAGCATCACTATGAACATCCTCTCTCCGTCTTTGAAAGAGACAGGTATCACCTTAGCATGGAAATACCTTTTTTGATTTAGATAGAGAACAATATCTCCAACCTGGGTTTCAAGAGTTTTTATAGCTTCATCGACCATCTCATTTATGAAATAGTCCTCCACTACCTCATAGAACTTTCTTTTCACGACATTCTCTCTAGTTATGGATTTTGCAGCATCGTTTGCAAAGATTATTACCCCATCTTTCGATAAGATGAATATGGGGTCTGTTAGATTATTCAGAATCGTTAGAATGTTATCCCTACTTCTCTCAGCTCTTTTTACTTCCTCCTCCAGACTTTCAAATCGTTTCTTCAATTTCTCCACCAAATAAAGAGGCGGTGTTGGCTCCTTTTCTCCCAGCAGCTTAGACACGTGTGAGAAAAATTTCTTGTACAATAAAAAAGCTTTCCTCTCTTTTATATAGAGAGAAAATATCAAAAAAAATGCAGCAACGAGGACGAAAATTAAAAAACTCATCTTTCCTTAATCTTCCTTCCCAGGATCTCTGAACTTGTATCCCTTGCCTCTTACAGTAATTATGTACTTGGGATTTGAAGGATCTTCTTCTATCTTCGTTCTCAATCTCCTTATATGAACATCTACTGTTCTCGTATCCCCATAGTAGTCATAACCCCAGAGTTTATCCAAGAGGACATCCCTGCTGAACACCTTACCTTCATTCTCGGCCAGAAATCTTAACAACTCGAATTCCAAAGGTGTTAAATTGACTTTCTTACCCCTAACCTTAACCTCATACCTTTCGACATCTATTTCAAGGTCCTTTGCTGTGATTTTCTTGGGTCTTTCTTCCTTCTCCTGCACGCTCATGGTCATTCGTCTGAAAATGGCTTTTATTCTTGCAAGGAGTTCTCGTACGCTGAAGGGCTTGGTAATGTAATCATCTGCTCCAAGTTCCAATCCCAGAACCTTGTCGAATTCTTCCCCTTTAGCACTCAGGAATATAACAGGAGTTGATCTGAACCTTTCCATACTCCTAATTCGTCTTACCAGATCAAAACCATCCATTCCTGGGAGCATGATATCCACTATGAACATATCCACATCTTCACTTTGCGAGATCTTAAGAGCTTCCTCTGCATCATATGCTTTCAACACTTCGTATCCTTCCTTGCTCAGGTTGTAACCTACAAGTTCAATTATCGCTGGATCGTCATCGACTACCAATATTTTCTTCCTAGCCATGTTTTCCCCCTATCATGCTGTTTCTACCGGTATCTCCTCTTCTATAGGAGAAATACTCTTTGTTTTCAAAGGTGATGCACTTCTTCATGTTGAACTTCATATCCAACGATATATAGGATGAATCAAAGATCTTCAGAAACTCCTTCCCGACTTCGTAACAATTCTCGCATATGTGTGGTCCTATGACAATTCTTGAATATCCCACTTTTTCTCCAGTTTTTTTAAAAATTTCTACTGCGCTATCGATAATTCCTGATTTCAGGCCTTTCCACCCAGCATGAATCACACCTACATACCTTTTGCCAATGAAAGCAACGGGAACACAATCTGCAGCTCTAACAACCAGCATTAGACCTTCTCTGCCCGTGAACACACCATCCGAAAGAACCTCCCCTTCTTGATCGACGATTTTAACATCATTCCCATGTGTTTGCTTCATCCAGACAGGTTTCATGCCGTATTTTCTCGACAGATTTTTCACATTCTCTATGCTTCCCATATCCCCATCTACCTTGGATGTTATAATGATTATGGTATCCTCAAGGAACAATTCATACATTCCTATTCACCGCTACTTTTCCTCTCACCTATTTTCATACCTGTAAAGACTAACAACAGGAATGATACGATAAAAGGTAATAGAAACTTCCAATCGTCCTTAGGTGTATGTATTCTCAAACCAATCCATAGTAGAGAAAGCGCAACAAACGATGTTAAAGCCGCTCCTATTATTATGGAAAATAGCATCACCACCTCTGTTTCCTTCTTCAGAGCTGTTAATCCTCCAAGCAAAGCCACAGCAACGGAAGCGATCATTATTCCCCATCCAAGATATTCCATCGGTATTCTTTCGCCTAATTTCAGTAAATTCGACAATAAGTTTAAAAGGTAATACGAAATGGCAAAGCCTAATAAAGCTCCCAATACGAAGACGAAAGATCTATAGAAGGCATAGCATGCAGCTGCTGTGATTATTCCAACTACGATCATTACGATCGTACTGGTTGTTGGATCGACTTTTGAAGGATCCAGCTTCAAAGAGGGATAAACGTATCTTTCAATCAAAGGGAAAACCATAATCGCTCCTAAAACGAATCCTGCAAGAAATATCGCTAATTTCTCAACGTACTTTGCTGCCAAGACGAGGAAAACACCTACTGGTAAAGATATATACCAGACATCAACAGATTTTTCAAGGAGCTCCTGGATTTCCTCCAAATCTATCCCTCCATATTCGAATCAATGGGACAACCCCTATCAGGGGTCATCCCTCAAGTGACTTTAAATAAGCATTCACTCTCGTCATGAGGCGAGCTTTCCTTCTTGAAGCCTGGTTCTTATGGATGGCTCCTTTGGATACCGCCTTGTCTAAAGCGCTCTGTGCTTCCTTCACGAGTTCCATTATTTTCTCTTTTGATTGTTTTTCCTCTATCGCTTTCAGGACTTTTTTGATAGCATTCTTAAACCTGGTCTTGTACATCTTGTTTCTTATTCTCCTCTTCTCACTCTGTCTTACTCTTTTCGCGGCAGATTTGATGTTTGGCATTCTCTTCCCTCCTTACATATTGAAAGCTTTCTTCAATTCTTCCACTGAATCGAGTTTCTCCCAGGTGAAATCGTCATCGTTTCTTCCGAAATGCCCATAGACAGCTGTTTTCTTGTAAATGGGCCTTAAAAGATTCAACTTTTTTATTATAGCACCTGGTCTGAAATCGAACATCTCAGTTATAACATTTAAGAGCTTTTCCTCATCTACCCTCGAAGTACCAAACGTGTTTATCATTATGGATACAGGCTTTGCAACACCTATAGCGTATGAGAGCTGTATTAGAAATCTATCCGCAAGTCCAGCGGCTACGACATTTTTGGCGACGTATCTGGCCATGTAATGAGCGGATCTGTCAACTTTCGTGGGATCTTTACCGCTGAAGGCACCCCCACCGTGAGGCACCCATCCACCGTAAGTATCGACTATTATCTTCCTCCCCGTAAGGCCCGTATCGGCCATTGGACCTCCAAGAACGAATCTACCGGTGGGATTGATCAATACTTTCACGTTATCATCCCAGTATTTTTCAGGAATGACAGGTTTTACGACGTGTTCCAATAATGCTTCTCTCAGATCTTCATAGGAAACATTTGGATCGTGCTGGGCAGATATCAAAACGGTGTTGACTCTCACAGGTTTGTCATCTTCATACTCGACTGTTACTTGCGTTTTTCCATCGGGCCTTAAAAATGGAACTATCTTTTTCTTCCTGACCTCCGCCAATCTCATCGCAAGTTTATGGGCAAGAATTATCGGCAAAGGCATGTACTCCGGTGTTTCGTTGGTTGCATAGCCAAACATGATACCTTGATCTCCTGCTCCAAGTTGTTCCAGTTCGTCTTCCACAGAGATTTCCCCGGTTTTAGCTTCCAGAGCTCTATCCACTCCCAATGCTATATCGGGTGATTGACTGTGAATGGAAGTTAAGACAGCACACGTTTCACCATCGAAACCGTATTTTGCCCTGGTGTATCCAACCTCAAGGATGGTTTTTCTGACGATATCCGGTATCTCGACGTACGCCCTTGTTGTCACCTCTCCTGCGACTATGGCAATACCTGTTGTAACCAAGGTTTCAACAGCTACACGAGCCCTGGGATCCTGTTCTAGTATAGCGTCCAGTATAGCGTCGGATATTTGATCCGCTATCTTATCGGGATGACCTTCTGTTACGCTCTCGCTGGTGAACAGTTTCCTCATCTCTCACCCTCCTTTTTCTAGATCCATCGAGTCATATAGTCTACCATAAATCATTTTTCATTTCCTTTAGCTTCCTCATAACTTTCTTTCGTTATAAAAGTTCCACCCTCCAGACTGAATGAGACCGGTTTATATGAGGAGGTGAAATCTGCCATAAGGTGTATTTTGTTGGGGCATTTGGAACCCACATACAACTTATCTATTTTGTAAGGAGCGGAAGGATTATCGTAATTGTAGATGAAGTCATAACCCATTCTCAAGTGACTTCTGAAAACCTCTCCACATTTATCGCATTTGAAGTAAACAACAAGAGTATCTCCTTCTCTATAGAAAGGATTTTTTTCAAGATCCTCGGGTTTTTTCTTTTTCCTCCTGAAAAACATTCCGTCACCTCCTTTTCAGATAGAATCTCAATATGCCCCAAACCTTATTGAATTCACCCCATGTTATCTCATCGAAGCTGATCCTGTATATCTCTTCATCACCTTTGTAAAACCTTATTTCCTGTAATCCGAGAACATTGTTGAATCCCTTCGCGTAGGCGTTTACCTCCAATCTCGGAAAATCACCCGAAAATTCGTAAACGGCCCCTTCAACGTAATCCCAGATTTTCCCGTTTATAGAAATCTTTTTGACCACTATATCCTCATCCAATGGCTTTGGAATTTCAAGAAATTTCATTGGGTTATAAGAGATGGTTTCCTCACGATTTCTTATTTCGAAGTGACAATGGGGTTGTGAAGCTTCTCCTGTGTCTCCTGAATACATCTGTTCCAGCTTTTTTGAAAAACTACTCAGATGGGCATAAATCGTCCTGTAGTCATTCTCATGCTCCAGAACCACGACGTTTCCGTATATATCATCCTCATCTATCTCTATTCTCACCAGCCATCCTCTGTCAGCAGAATATATGGGCTTTCCCCTAGCAAGACCCGTTGAGAGATCCACTCCCATGTGAAAGTGAGGGCCTCTGTTTCCAGATCCTCTGAATTCGCCAAAGGAGGATGTTAATCTTGGTCTATCAACAGGAATGGAAAAGGAAACTTTATTATTTCAAGCAATTTTCCTCTGAGAAGAACTCTCTTTACTGGATTCAATCTATCGATGAAGAGTATGCCCTCTAGATGATCGTATTCGTGCTGGAAAACTCTTGCAGGGTATCCTTCCAGCGTTTCTTCATGCACGTTTCCAAGGGTATCAAAGTATCTCACTTTGACGCTTTTGCTCCTTTCAACGTATTCGAAGACGTCCGGTATGCTGAGACAGCCCTCTTCTCCTTCCAGCTTTTCCTCACTCATTTCCAATATCTCTGGATTGACAACGATTCTAGGCCTATCACCGGCATCCATAACGAAGAGCCTTATTGAGAAACCCACTTGAGGAGCCGCAAGTCCAACACCATCGTTAGCGTACATGGTTTGAAGCATATTGCTGGCGATTTTTTTCAAACCATCGTCGAACACCTCGATTTTCTTCGACTTTTTCCTAAGTATTGGATCTCCTAACAACCTTATTCTGTACACTTTCGAGCACCTCCTTAAGCTTTTCAAAAATTCTCCAATCAGTTAGAAAAGCCGATATCGGTGTTATTGAAATGTACCCCCTTTTCACCACAACGTAGTCTGATTCTTCATCGGGATCATCTTCTATCACATGTCCCAGCATCCAGTAATACGTATTTCCAAAAGGATCTTTTCTCGCCTCAAAATAGTCTTTATATCTTCGCTTACTCTGCCTTGTTATCCTCCAACCTTTTATCTCATCATAAGGTAACGCAGGAACGTTGACATTCAAGGCTGTAAATTCCGGTATAACACTGAGATCAAAATTTCTTATGAATTCCACCACGAATTTTGTTGCGGATTCGAAATTGGGTTCACTCCAACTAGCGGTTGATACAGCGATGGAAGGTATCCCGAGCATTGCCCCTTCAAGTGCACCTGACACAGTTCCCGAGTATATTAAATCTGTTCCGAGATTAGGTCCTCTGTTCACACCACTTAAGATAAGATCCACTCTCTTATCCATTATCACATCGTAGCCTAGTTTCACGCTATCTGCTGGTGTTCCTGTGGTTGCAAAAATTCTGTATCTCTTTCCCATATCTACTTCTTTTATCCATAAAGGAACGTGCAAGGTTATAGCATGTCCCATGCCGCTCCTTTCAGATTCAGGCGCTACGACGAAAACCTCGTTATCAACGGAAAGAGCATCTGCTAAGCATATGAGACCTTCTGCAGTTACACCATCATCGTTCGTTATCAGAATTCTCACGAATAACCACCTTCCCAGTACAAAACAAGATGTGAGCCAGATGCCCACGCCCAACCTTGAGGAGATTATACCACCGAACATTTCAGTGTTTTCTTATATCCTGAAAGACTTTTTCCATTGATTTTTGAAACCCAACGTAGCAGAATAAAATAGTTCAGGAAGTGATAATTTTGATGAAAGTATTCGCCGTTGAATACGAAGATCGCTCGCTTTCTGGAACTATCTTATGAGAGATATGATATGAAAACTGTGAGTGGTGGTAATGACGTTTGATAAGATTCAAGGATGCAGGGCCAGAGATAGTGATTCTGGATGCGATGATCCCGGGTATGGAGTAGAAGCTCTTACAAGAAGAGTCTTTCAGAGATTTGGAAGATTCTCCAAAGATGAAGAAGGACACGGTATAGACCTCTCGATAGTCAGAGAACTCGTTGAAAGGTTGAATACAGATGTAAAGTTAAAAAGTGATGTTGGAAAGGGTAATGAATTTGCTCTGATTTTTTAGAAGGGAGGAATAGTATGATACTTTTAATCGATGTTGGTAACACACACACCGTTTTTGGAACGACTGATGATGGAAAAACATTCAAAAAATGGAGGTTTTCGACTGGGAAGTACGAAACAGAAGACGAGTTATTCTCCCATATAATTCCACTCATGGAAAAGGAGAAGATATCTCTGAAAGACATTAAAAACATTATTGTTTGTTCCGTTGTACCTTCATTGAATCACATAATACAGAGGTTCGCAGAAAAATACTTCGAAAAAAAACCTATCTGGGTTGAAGCTGAAGATGGCGTAATTAGATGGAACGTGAAAGCGCCTTGTGAAATAGGTGCCGATAGAGTCGCCAACGTTATAGGAGCATATCATGAACACGGAAGTAGTTGTTTAATACTGGACTTTGGAACGGCAATAACCATAGACCTGCTCATAGAAGGGACATATGAGGGAGGTGTCATCATGCCAGGGCTTCTCACGATGGTTCACGCTCTCTTCACAGGTACAGCCAAGCTTCCCCTCGTGGATTTGAAGCCACCAATCGAAACCGTTGGAAAGGACACAGAGAGTAATATACAGATAGGTGTTATAAAAGGATCAGCTCATGCTGTAAATGGCTTGATAGAAGATATAAAAAGGGAGTACGGGAAAAACATACCGGTAGTGGTAACAGGGGGACAATCGAAGTTTATTGCTAAGTACGTGATCCATGATGTCCATGATGGAGATCTAACCTTGAAAGGTATGTTCTGGTTCATGAAGATGAAGGGAGGAAGAAGAGCTTGTCCAGAATCCTGTTAGTGAACCCTTGGATATATGATTTTGCTGCATACGATTTCTGGTTGAAACCTTTAGGGCTTCTCTACATTGGGAGAATTCTTCGAGAAATGGACCATGAGGTCTTTCTCATAGATCTTCTGAACAGGCACGATCCGGATCTCCCAAGGTTCGTCAGGGTTCCCAAAGACAAGAGGTATGGAACCGGGAAATTCCCCAGCGAGGTCGTTCGCAAACCTCCTCAACTGAGATCTATTCCAAGGAAGTATAAAAGATATGGTGCTCCTCCAGAGTATCTCGAATGGAAGTTAAAAGAAGTTGGAGAAGTGGATTTGGTCATGATAACCTCAATGATGACTTACTGGTATCCTGGTGTTTGGGATACCATCTCCTTCATAAAGGAAAGGACGAACGCACCGGTTGTATTGGGAGGAGTCTACGTCAACATTCTACCCGATCATGCCAGGAATAGTCCGGCGGATCTTATATACCCTTGGACAGAACCTCTACATCTTCCCAGTATTCTGGAAAAAGTGGGATTGAAAGCGAAGGAAGTTCCTCGAGATTGGTTTGAAAAGTACGATCCCATGTACGAACTCTATGATAGGGTAGGGTACCTCGTCTTCATAACCACCCTTGGATGCCCTTTCAGATGTACTTACTGTATGGTTCCAAAATTGTGGAAAAGATTCGTAAGGAGATCTCCAGAGAGAGTGGTGGAAGCAATCGAGAAATACGTTGATGTTTTCAAGGTGAGAGACGTGGCGTTCTTTGATGACGCGATTCTCGTAGACAGAGACAACTTCAAGAAGATCTTGAAGTTGATCATCAAGAAAGATATGAAAGTGAATTTTCATCTTCCAAATGGAATACATGCCAGGCTTTTAACAGATGAAATCGCATGTCTGATGAAAGAGGCAAACTTCAAGACAATAAAACTGGGGTATGAAACCTCTGGAAAGCTTCAGGAAGAAACCGGTGGAAAGGTGTTTGATGAAGATATAATACACGCTGCAAGAATTCTAAGAAAATACGGTTTTACTTCCAATGAGGTATCAGCCTACATAATGATCAACATGCCGGGTCAGAAGCTGGAAGACGTGTTGAAAGCAATTGAGATATGTGAAAATGAGGGAATTGGCTTTTCGCTGAATGAGTATACCCCCATACCAGGAACCGATGATTGGAAGAGGCTAGTAAACGATGGAATCATAAGTGATGATGTTGATCCTGTACTTTTGAACAACTCCATCCTTCCCTTCTGGTGGAAAGGTGGGATGAATGAGGAAGAGATAAGATTTCTCAAAGACGTGGTGAGAAAAAAGAAGGGGGAACACTCCCCCATCACTTAGCGTAAGCCACACTTCTCTTTTCCCTTATGACAACTACTTTGAGAACACCCGGATATTCCAGCTCCTCCTCAATTTTCTTTGCTATATCGTACGCCAGTTTATCTGCCATGGCGTCGTCTATCTTGTCTGGCTCGACTATCACCCTGACTTCTCTTCCTGCCTGAATAGCGTAAGCTTTCTCCACATATTTGAATTTCATCGCTATTTCTTCCAGTTTCATCAACCTTCTTATGTAATTTTCAAGAGTTTCTCTTCTTGCGCCAGGTCTCGCAGCCGAAAGAGCATCTGCCGCACCCACCAAAACCGCCTCTGGTGTCGTCGGTTCAACCTCTCCGTGATGGCTTAAAATCATGTTTATGATGTCTTCCTTCTCGCCATATCTTCTCGCAAGTTCAGCTCCTATAACTGTATGTGAACCCTCTACTTCATGATCCACAGCTTTTCCTATGTCGTG
>MZGO01000078.1 GCA_002084985.1 Thermotoga sp. 4484_232
GTTTGATATGAACGATTTTTATAACGTGGCTTGGGAATACTCCAAATACAAAGGCAAAATATGCGCAATTCCATACAACATAAGTACTCCTATCCTCATATACAATAAGAAGCTCCTGAAAGAAGCTGGTCTCGATCCGAACAAACCTCCCGAAACTTGGGATGAATTGTTGGAATACGCCAAGAAAATGACGAAAGATTTAAACGGGGATGGAGAGCCCGATGTATGGGGATTAAACGTCAAAGACGTTCCATGGATATTCAAAGCGATGCTTCTTCAGAACGATTGTGGCATAATAGATTCTAAAACACTAAATCCTCTCTTTGATTCACCAAAGGGGATAGAGGCAGCAAAATTCTGGAAGAAACTTGTGGACGAGAAAGCAATGCCTGTGGGAATGCACAACCTGGCGGACAAGCAATTCCAATCAGGGACTTTGGGATTTTACATGGGAAGTTCATCAAGAATCGGTAGATGGAGTGGAAAATTGCCATTCGAATGGGGAGTTGCGTTCCTTCCAAAAAAAGTCAAAAGGGCTATACCGATAGGAGGAGCTGTTCTTGTGATATTCCCTCACAGCAAAGCAGAGGACGATGCGACATGGGAATTTATAAAGTATCTTGTATCTCCTGAGAAACTCGCAGAGTTTTGTATGAAAACAGGCTACATCCCGATAAGAAAATCTGTTCTTGAGCTTCCAGAGGTTAAAAAGTTCATGGAAGAACATCCAGAATATAAAGTGGCATTCGAGCAGATGAAGTACGGAAAAGCGTACTGGCATTTTGAAGCTATGGGTACCATGGATATGCTGTTATATGAATACATTGACAAGCTGGAAAGAGGACTTTTAACGCCAGAAGAGGCTATGAAAGAAGCAGCTGAAAAGCTTAGAGAAGAGATAGAAGGTGAGGGAAAGTGAGGTTATCCTTCTCAACGGCTTCGTTGTTTCCAAGAGATACTATTGATTCTCTGAAATTAATTGAAATAGTCGGTTTTCAATATGCAGAGCTCATGCCCCAATGTTTCAAGGAAACAAAACCAGATTTTGCGAAAAAGCTGTCGAGGGAAATAAACATCAAAGTGAGTTCTATACACTTTCCTCTGATCTACTTTTCAGTATTCTACAACCCATATCCGGGAATACTGAGTGAGGCAAGAAACATGGTGAATGATCTAACCGCAATGGCAGACATTCTCGAAAGTGAAATTATAGTGATACATCCACCATACTTCAACGATGAGGTGATTGAAAGCGTGTTCTACGATCCAGTTATTGAAAACATGAGGTATCTCTGTGAAAGATCCAAGGAATATGGTATAAAAGTGGCTCTTGAGAATTCTCCAAAAGGTGGCAGAACCCCCGAGGAAATGTTGGAGATAATTGATAAGATAGGTCATGAAAACTTATTTCCAATGGTTGATACAACTGAAGCAGTAGAATCAGGACAAGATCCGATCGAGATGATAAAAGCTTTGGAAATTGTCCACATTCACGCGAGCGATCATAAAGAAGGGAAAAAACATGTACCACCAGGTGAGGGTTCTCTTAATTGGGGTGAAATAGTCTCAATGCTGAGAGAGAAAAATTTCTCAGGGTTGTTCACAGTGGAACCATCCTATAGATATTTCCTGAAGGACCCTGTCGAAAGAATGCGAAGCACGTTAAGATTTCTCGAGAGATTGTTGAGGTGAAGAACCTTGAAAGCCGGAGTGATAATAAACATTTCTGCAGGTAGATTCGAAATCCTGAGAGAAAAAATATCGAAACTGGAGCATGTATTCGACGAAATAATTACAGGGCCAGGAAAATTCGGTGAAAATTTTTTAAGAAAAGCTGAGGTTGAAAATATCTCTTCGAGTAATTTCAAAGAAGCGATCAAGGAGTTGACATTGAAACTTTCTGAAAAATCCGATGTTATAGTCAGCGTTGGAGGAGATGGCACGGCAAATATGATAGCAGAGGTCATCATAAATGAGGGGATAGATATCCCTATTATGGGTATAGGAGGGGGGACCGCAAATGTAGGTCCCCTCATTCGCTTCTCCTTAGATAGTTTAGAAAAACCATCTCGTATAGAGACTGTTAATTGTTTAAAAGTATGGAAAGGGGATAAACACGTCGGATACGCTTTCGTTGATGTTGTTTTCGGTGATACATTTCTTGGAACATTAGAAAACAAGGTGGTTAATTTAAGCGCAGAAAATTTTCTAAAGGATGGAAAGAAAGTTCCGAAAATTCCATGCGATGATATAGCTGAGTGCTTGGAAATTTTTAGAGGAGAGAAAAAGATACAGATCCACAATATAGGACGAATTGCTCAGGTAGTTGCCTCTCCACTGAATTTCTCCAAATTTTACATTGGGAAAGCGATCACAGGTATTTTATGCTGGGCTCCTTTTTTCAAGGCTATAGGAGCTTTGATTGTTTCAAGCAGAGTAGTTGTGAATTCTCAGCTGACACAAGAGGATATGAAAAGCCCTGTTGTACTCGAACAGATTCTTTTCAATATAGATGAGACAATTAAAATCAATGGACTGAGAAAAGGGGTTTATCTGATACTCGATGGGAACCCTATTTGTGAATGCGATGCGCCTGTGATCCTGAGAGGACTCAAGGAATGCGTAAAAGTCTTCACAGGTAGTCAGAAAAGTTGCTATCCTATCGGTGAGGGGGTAATCTGTGAACATATACGAGAAAGCCCTAAAGATTCATAGAGATCTTAGAGGGAAGATAGAGATACACGTGAAAGAACATGTAAGCACCAGAGAAAAACTATCCATGCTGTACACACCTGGCGTTGCGGAGGTAGCAAAGAAAATACATGAGAACGAATTACTCGTGAATGAACTAACCATGCGCTGGAACTTCGTGGCGATTATAAGTGATGGATCGGCTGTGCTGGGGCTTGGTAACGTCGGACCTTACGCTGCAATGCCAGTTATGGAAGGGAAAGCCCTCCTGTTCAAGGAGTTTGGAGGGGTAGATGCTATACCACTTTGCATCAGTACCCGGGATGTGGATGAGATAGTCAAATTTTGTCTGATGATCTCCCCAACTTTTGGTGGGATAAACTTCGAAGACATATCAGCTCCGAGATGCTTCGAGATAGAGGAAAAATTGAGGGGGAAGATAGACATACCGATCTTCCATGACGATCAGCATGGTACCGCCATTGTAGTTGGTGCAGCTCTTTTGAACGCACTGAAGATAGTGAATAAGAGGCTATCTCAGATAAAGGTTGTTATAAACGGTATTGGTGCCGCAGGAACGGCCATTGCAAGGTTCTTACTACGTATGGGTGTAGGGGAAATGCTTTTGTGTGACAGGAACGGTATACTCAATCCTTACGATAAAAGGACGATCCTTCATAAATATCATCTTGAACTTGCGAGTAGGACGAATCCAGAAGGAATATCAGGAGACCTTGCGAAGGCTATGGAAGGTGCGGATGTGTTCATAGGTGTCTCGAGGGGAAATCTGGTAACCGGTGATATGATAAGGAGAATGGCGGAAGATCCGATAGTGTTTGCGATGGCAAATCCTACACCTGAGATATTTCCAGATGAGGCAAAAGCAAATGGTGCAAGGATCGTGGCGACTGGAAGATCAGATTATCCAAATCAGGTGAACAACGTTCTGGCATTTCCTGGAGTGTTCAGAGGAGCTTTGGATATTTGGGCAAGGGAGATAAACGAGCAAATGAAGATCGATGCTTCCAGAGCACTCGCAGATTATTGGGAGGACTGTTTAAGAGAAGATTCCATCTTACCACCAGCTATGGATAAACACGTCGTTGTGGAAGTGGCCCTTGCAACCGCCAAGAGCGCCATAAAATCTGGTGTGGCACGAAAGATAATGAAAGAAGAGGATCTTAAAAGAGCCATAGAAGAAAGGATCCTTGAAAGTGGCAACTGAGGTGGAATCATGAGAGTTCCAAAGGAGAAATTGTTTAAATTTGCCATGGAAGTCATGAAGAAAATTGGATGTGATGATGAAAAAGCCAGTACGGTTGCGGATGTACTTGTGGAAGCCGATATGAGAGGAATTTCTTCTCATGGAGTGGCGAGATTGAGAAGGTACGTGGATCACATAAAAGAAGGAATCATAGATCCATCGGGAGAACCGGAAATCATTTTTGAAACACCTGTATCATTAGTTATAGATGGAAATAACGGAGTTGGACAGTACATCGCAAAATTCTCGATGAAAAGGGTAATAGAGAAAGCAAAAAAAAATGGTATAGGAATGGCAGCTGTTCGAAATTCGAATCATTACGGTATAGCAGGATATTATGCAGAAATGGCAGTTGAAGAAGGTTTAATAGGTATATCCCTCACAAACACCGCTCCTCTGGTTGTTCACACATTCTCGAGAGATCTGCCGCTGGGTGGAGAAGGGGAAGAATTTGGGGGTCATAAAGGTTATGGTTTAGCCCTGATGGTGGAACTTCTCTCCTCAGGCTTGTCACTTGGATCGTTCAGCTACGATACCTACTCAGAAAAAGGAGGAATCACACATTTTTTTGCGGCAATTGACCCTGCAATTTTTGGAGATCCTAAAAAGATAAAAAAACATGTTGAAGTGTTGATAAAAAGATTAAAAAGAGCAGAGAAAGCAGAAGGTGCGGAAAGAATTTATCTGCATGGTGAAAAAGAATACGAAAAACGTGACGAATCTCTGAAGTACGGTGTTGAGATCGATGGGCCCACTTATCAGCAATTGAAAGAACTATCGGAAAAGTTAGACATTCAGATTGAGATTTGATTGGAGGAAACGACAGTGAAGGATCTCGTTAAGCAGGTACTTGAGGCTTTCGCCGTGGGAGATGCCATGGGAATGCCCACAGAGTTCATGACATTGGAAGAGATTCGTGAAAAATTTGGAATCGTTGATGCACTGCTTGATCCTTCGGTATCACGCGCTGACGAAAAAGGATTGGTCCAAACTCACTGAAAGCTTTAAGAAAAATTCAAGCAGGAGAAGACCCTAGAAAAGCGGGGAGAGGTACAACATGTGGGGCAGCTATGAGAGCGCTGGCACCGGCATTCAGTGTGAGGCGGGGAGACGTGGAAACGTTAAAAGAAGCTGTGTGGTCATGTTCTGTTCCAACTCATAATACGAACATAGCTATGGAAGCCGCTATGGCGCTTGGTTTCGGATATCACGTGGCTCTCATGGGTGCAAGCCTTGAGGAGATAATAGAGGCCATTCTTGAAGGTGCGGAGATAGGCAGAAGAATGTCGGATAACGAATTGGT
>MZGO01000079.1 GCA_002084985.1 Thermotoga sp. 4484_232
TCTCCACTTGTACCTATCGACTCGAGGATGTATCGTATGATGAACAGTGAAACTACGGTTGAAACGATCCCTATGCTTGTAGAAAGAATCACAGCTTGGGTCGCAGCGTTATCCGCTTCTTTTTTATTTCCTTCACCGATTTTTCTTGATATTACAGAACTTGCACCAGCTCCTATACCGGAGGCAAGAGAAATTATGATCATGAATATGAAAAGGCCAATGGCTGCAAGAGAATTGGGGCCTAGACCTGCAACCCAGATACCGTCAACGAGGTTGTATAGAGCCTGAACGAGCATGGCCGTCATCAGTGGTAAGGAGAGTTTAACGATGGCTTTCTTTGGATTCCCAAGGAGGATTTGAACTCCTTTTGTAACATTCGTTGATATCTTTTTCATATCACTTCTCCTCTGCATCTTCAATCTAAGAACAGGAGCTCCTAGATAGCAGCTTCCCTCACCACTTTTAGCACGATATCTGCCCAAAGGTCCAGAACATCTATCCCACGATCTGCTACCACAGGAAGTTCTGTGCAACCAAGAAGAATTTCGTGTTCCTTATCTAGAGAATCAGAAAGCTTTCTCCAATATCTTTTCGCTTCATCTAACATTCCACTTTTAACGGCGTATATTACCCGCATCGTCATATCCAAGGTATCCTCATCAGGTTCCATGATTTCAATTCCTATTCTTTCACCCCTCGTTCTGTAAATCCCTGATTTTATCGTTCCTTCAGTTGCAAGAAGCAAAATTTTATTTATCCCGCGCTTTTTCAGGATCTTTAGCCCCTCCTCTACAAGATCGACTATGTGAACCCTGGATCTCCTTCTCATGTCTTCAATGTAGTAATGGGCTGTGTTGCAGGATATGAAGATAACATCCACACCTGCTTTTGTCAGTCTATCAACTGAATCCAGAAGATATGGAAGAGGGGATTCTCCTTCTCCAAGGATGTGAGCCGTTCTATCAGGTACTTTGCTGTTGAAATCCACAATGATTCTTATATGATCTTGATCCTTCTCTGCAGGTGTTTTCTCCACGATCCTCTTCAAAAACTCAACTGTCGAAAGTGGCCCCATGCCTCCTATGATACCTACGATCATACCGACGCCTCCCACTACGTGAACACATCTTTCAAAATGGATTCTTTTGCCTCCTCCCACCAGCCATCTTCTCTGGTACACCAAGCCGGTAGTGGGAACCGAACAGTGAGAGGTGTTCTCAAAAAGGGTTGATCCACTATGACCTCTCCTTGCCTTAAAATGGATGCCTTTCTTCTCTGGGATTCCGTGAGGTGGAAATACTCTGGTTTCATGAGCTCTGCTCCTTTTTGCCTACCGACTATAACGGTTGCTGCCTGTGTTATGACTCTATAATCCACCTCAGATGCTGTTTGTTCTGCTCCTATCAGGATCACCCTGAATGATCTACCTCTCTCTGATACATCTCTGAAGATCGAACCAAGAGCTCCTCCACCATGTCTTGGTGCATACTTGTTGAGTTCGTCCAGGAAGATAAAAACTGGATCTTCGAACATCTTCTCTTCCTTCTCTCTCATAACGTCAGACAGAATCGCGCCAACAACGAAAGCTTGTGCTCTCGGTTTCAACTTCGATATATCTATGACGGTCACTCCACCCGATCTGTTCCAGGATATACTGTATGAAGGTTTTTCATCGAAAATATCTGGTTGTACCCAGAGACAATCGAATCCTTGTTTTTGAGCATTTTTCAACCTTCTGATAACAAGGCCTATAGTTTGTCTTTGAACATCTTCAGATTTCAAAAATTTCCTCAAATCACTCTCATCATCCTTCATACTATCTATGAGCTCACCAAGGGAGAGAGGAAGGAAGTTCTTAACGAAACCATCTCCTTTCGCCTTGACCATCTCCCTTGCCTTTTCCACCATATTTTTCCCTCTGTCGATTCCCTTGTAGTATCCGATCAATTCTTCGAGTCTGTTCTGAAGGAACTCCTGTATGGCACCCACCGCAAGTTGTAAGTTAGGATTCTTTTCCATCTCATCCGGATCGAACATGAGCTCGAGCAGATTGAGATCGACGATATCGAACACATCCCAACCGTAACTCTTCACCTTTCCATCCATCCTCTTGTTTATATGAGGTTCTCTGGAAGTTGGCTCTTTCCGTGGAGCATAGAACCAAACGTTCTTGAAAGGAGAGGGATCTACTCCCATACCTTTGTACATCTTTTCCCATTCCAGCTTCGTCCTCTCTCCTTCGTTCTCCTTCCACTCTTTGTTCCATCTGTCTATGAACATCAAGCTTTCTCCCTTTACGTTGAAAACGATGTAGCGGGCCCTTTTGAGGAGGTTCATCAAGTGGCTATTACCTCTTTTCGCAGTATCTATCATGGACTTTATCAGGAACGTCGTGTAAGATGTCTTTGCAGCAACTCCAGATTGTCCTGAAACGTTTATATGAGCTCCGTTATCCCCCAGGATGTATCTCACATCCATGTATGCTGGTTTCCCATTTTTCAAAACGCCAACAGGTAACGCGGTTTCCTTCTTTCTGAGTTCATCGAAACCTAGAGCCACATCCACCTCATCACCTTCAACGAGCTCGACAGTGGTGCCAGCTGGAGGAGGAACTTCGGGTGCTCCCTCTACAAGTTCTCCATCTTCAACAGTCATGGTTCTGGTTGTGAGAACCCTGGCTATGTATATAGGGAGCACAGGTTTTATACCTTTCAAAACCACATCCTCCTCATACCCTCCTGATAACTCTCCATCCCATCTTGTCACGATTTCAGAAACTATCCCGTAGTACACAAGTTCCCCATAACTTCCGTAGCTGAAATGAACCTTCACAATATCCTCTATCTGAACCATTTGGGATGGATCCTTGCTCTCTTTTAAAAACAACCTGACATAGAACTCGTAAGGTGTTGATTGAACCAATCCTGTGACGACACCTATCTTCAAGAGGAACCACCCCCAATCTCTTCCAGTATCATCTGTCTTTCGAACATTCTTTTGTATAGTCCGTTGTTTTTCATCAGCTCCTCATGTGAGCCACTCTCAACAAGTTTTCCGTCATCGAGTACGTAGATCCTATCGGCTCTGACGAGAACTTTCAATCTATGGGTTATAACTATCAACAGCTTGTCCTTCAGCTTATCCCTTATGGTTCTTATTATCTTTTCTTCCGTTTCTGGATCAACTGAGGACAGACAATCATCGAATATGAAAACATCAGCATCTCTCAACAGTGCTCTTGCTATGGTAACCCTCTGTTTTTGACCTCCTGATAAGGTCACACCTCTTTCCCCAACTTCCGTTTCCAAGCCTTTTGGAAATTTTTGAACATCTTCCCAAACGGCGGAGAGCTTCAATGCTTCTATTATCTCCTCATCTTCTTTTTCGTTTCCACCAAGCATCAAGTTGTTTTTTATTGTATCCGAAAAGAGGAAGGGATCCTGAGGAACGTAGGCGATTTTGTCTCGTACGTCTTTGGAGGGTATATCGTTTATATCCACCCCGTTTATGAAAATCTTTCCTCTTTCAACAGGATAAAGTTTTGCTATGAGTTTTGCAACTGTACTCTTTCCGCTACCAACTGTTCCTACTATTCCGACCATCTCGCCTTTTCTGAAAACCATATTTATTCCCTTGAGAACCTCTCTCCCGCTCTGGGGATAAGAATACGTGAGATCTTCTATCACTATCTCTTCAACCTTCTCCACATGAACGGGTTTCTTCGGTTCTTCAACCTCTGGAACTGCGTTCAGTATAAGGCCCAGTCTTTTCAAAGAAGCCTTTCCTCTCTGGACAATGTTCATGAGCCATCCATAGGCCATCATGGGCCAGATGAGCATTCCTATGTACGTGTTGAAAGCGATGAATTCACCGAGCGTTATAGAACCCTTTATGACCATCCTACCTCCTATGAAGAGCGATAGAAGGAATGCAGAAGATGCCACAAGCTGTACCATAGGGCCGAATATTCCCCATATTCTCACAACTTTTATGTTCTCTATAAGGTTTCTCTTTGCTTTTTCCGAAAAGAGCTTATCCATGTTTTCAAACACCGAAAAGCTCTTCACTATTCTCGTTCCAGATACCATCTCTTCTGTGAAACCAGACAAAGCCGAGAAAGAACTTTGAACCCTCTCGAATCTTTTGTGTATGTGTGTTCCAAAGTACCTTGCCAGAGGGATGAGAAAGAGAAGTGGAATCAGGGCGATAACAGTTAGCTTCCAATTCACTTTGGTTCCCATGAAATACACTGTAAGGCCTGTCATGAAAACCGCATCAACGCTCACAACAACGGCTGGCCCCATCATCATCCTGACGGATCTCAGATCGTTGGTGAATCTGGCCATTATATCCCCATGAACAGACGCCAGACGAATCTGAAGAGGAACATCCCAATGGCAAGTAATACTATGGCAAGTAATACTATCTTCAAGACGGCTTCCCCAACGAATCCAGGTGTGGCTAGATTCTCGTTCAGAGAGTCCACTATGTTACTTATGACTCCCGGTATGAGAAGTTGGAGGACATCGACTACAATGAGAGCCAGTATACCGAAAACGTAGTTCAACCAGTTGTCTTTGAAGAATCCTTTTACAAGCTTGTACTCATTTCTACCTGAGGAATTCATATATCCTTCTCATCCCCTCTTTAAGTGTATCCAAAGATGTGGCAAAAGACAACCTGGCAAAACCAGGATATTCAAAGGAACTTCCTGGAACGAGAGCCACTTTCTTCTCAAGAAGAAGGTCATTACAAAAGATTGTGTCATCGTAGGGCGTTCTGAAGAAGAAATAAAAAGCACCTTTTGGTTCTACAAAATCCAGGCCCGCTCTTTTCAATCCCTCGGAAACCACATCTTTCCTTCTCCTGAACTCCTCTTTCATGTAACCTATATCCACGTCAAACGCCTTCAAGACGGCTCTCTGGGTTATGGAGTTAACGTTTGATGTTGTATGAGATTGTATCTTGGCTATCGCTTCAGAGATCCCTTTGGGTGCGATGACATAACCTATTCTCCATCCCGTCATGGCATGAGATTTTGAAAAACCGTTGACAACTATCAGCCTATCCCTGCTGAAAAACTCGAAAGTGGAGTGATACATACCTTCGTAAACCAGCTCGCTGTATATCTCATCGCTCAGGACAAAGAGTCCGTACTTATCGGCCAATTTCGATATATCCCGAAGCACATCGGGAGGATAAACGGCCCCCGTTGGGTTGTTCGGAGAGTTGAGGATGATCGCCTTGGTCTTTCTGGATATATTCCTCTCTATCTCATTAACATCTGGTATGAAACCATTTTCAAAGCGGGTCTCGACTTTCACTGGTTTTCCACCGCAGAGTAACACCTGTGGAACGTAGCTTACCCATGCGGGTGTCAGTATTATCACTTCGTCCCCTTCATCCAAGATAGAAAAGAGGGCATTGTATATTCCTTGCTTTGCACCGTTTGTGACGACGACCTCATCGTGTGAAATCTTCACCTTGTATTTTCTTCCGTAGAACTCCGCTATTCTCTCTCGAAGTTCCATTATTCCCCTTGCATCGGTGTACTTGGTGTAACCTTCGTCCATGGCTTTCTTAGCCTCCTCCAATATTGGCTCTGGCGTCTTGAAATCCGGTTCTCCCGCTGTGAGGTTCACAACATCGATCCCTTTTCTGATCATCTCCTTCGCTTTCGAATTCACTTCCATTGTTTTGGAAGGTGGAACCACCGTGATCTTTCTTGAGATCATTCACATCCCCTCCCGAATTGTACGTATGAAAGCGATCCGTTTTTCATCCGAAAAATCGATTCGGAACGATTATATCACGGTGATAGAGATGAAAACTTTCCATTGAAGTGAAAAAGTATTTTCTTTTCCTCAAACGAGTATCATGAAAAACGCTTCCTCCCACCTGTCACTCTATGGTATATTCATATCCAAATGAGGAGGTGATTTTTTTGTTAAGGACTCACACGTGTGGGGAGTTAAGGAAGGCCGACGCGGGGAAAAAAGTAAAGCTGTGTGGATGGGTTCATAGGATAAGGGATCTTGGGGGTATAAAGTTCATCGTTCTGAGGGACAGATACGGTCAAACCCAAGTGGTTGTATCACCGAATTCCCCTTGTTATGAAACTGTTGAAAGGTTGAAGAGGGAATACGTGATATTAGTCGAAGGAATTGTGAGAGAGAGACCAAAAGAAGCTGTGAATCCTTCTCTTCCAACGGGTGAGATTGAAGTAGAAGTGAGTGAAATAGAGATCCTTTCAGAGGCGAAGGACCTCCCATTCTATCCCGATGAATCCCCTTCCAACGAGGAGTTGAGATTGAGATACAGGTACATAGACTTGAGGAGAGAGAGAATGAGAAGGAATATCCTGCTAAGACATGAAATTGTGAAAACTGTCAGGAATTA
>MZGO01000080.1 GCA_002084985.1 Thermotoga sp. 4484_232
ACCCCTGTTGGAAACGTTGGAAACGCCTCTCCTGCAGGGGATTTTTTGCTCTCTCTTTATCTATATGAAGCATCGTGTGTGATCGCCCCCACCATGCGGGAAGTCAAAATATCTGAACTTGTGAAAGGACCAGGGAAGTTGGATCTGGGTGAGGATGAGTTCATATACGCTCTAAAAATTCCGTATCTTCAAGGATATGAAGGATATTTCGAAAAAGTTGGATCAAGGAATGCGATGGTGATCTCGATAGCCAGCGTTGGGATCCTCATCAAAAGGAGAGAAAACGTGATAGAAGATGTAAGAGTAGCTTTCGGCTCCGTTGCACCCACGATTCTCAGAAGTAGAGAAGTCGAAGAACGTATGAGGGGTGAAAAGTTTTCTCAGGACACCTTTGAGAAAATCGGTAAGGAATACGAAAAACTCTCAAAACCGATCACGGATATAAGGGCCAGTGCCAATTACAGAAAAAAGCTTGTGAGAAATCTACCTCTGAAAGCTTATTTCAACTTCAAGGGGGAGATACCTTGAGAATAAAGAATTATGTCAGGCCCCATACGTTGGAAGAAGCGTACAGGATAATATCGGAGAACGAAAGGGCCGTAGTCCTGGGTGGTGGATCCTTTCTGAGACTTTCTTTCAAGGAGATAGATACCGTTGTCGATCTTCAAGACGTTGGGCTCGATTTTATAGAAGAGAAGGAAGATGCTGTCGACATTGGATCCATGGTTACCCTTGGTGAATTGGAAAGAAACGATGTTCTAAAGAAATTGTATCGTGGTTACATACCAAGATTCGTTGGTATCATATGGTCAGTACAATTGAGAAACATCGCAACGGTTGGCGGAACGATATTTCCCAAATGGGGGTTTTCCGATTTCATAACGGGGCTTCTCGCTTTGAACGTGGATGTTCACCTTTACAAATCCGGAAAGATGAAGCTTGAAGATTTCCTCAAAACGAAGATCGGGAAGGACATTTTGGTCAAGATATCGATAAAAAAGGAAAGAAGGGAAACATCCTTTCAATTTTTGAGAAATTCCCTCTACGATTTCTCACTTTTAAATCTTTCTCTATCATGTAAGAAAGGGAAGGACTTCAAATTAGCTGTTGGTGCAAGACCCGGTGTCGCGAAACCAGCAAAAAAAACTGTGGAGTTTCTCAACTCCGTCGATGAACCTTTCAAACATCTAAAGAGAGCAACGGGAATTCTCCTCTCAGAAATCGAATTTGGAGACGATTTCAGGGCCTCAGGAGAATACAGAAAACATCTTGCCGGGGTTCTATTCAAGAGGGCTCTTGAGGAGGTTTTAAACTATGAAGGTTGAAATGACTGTGAATGGTGAAAAGAAGGTTTTTGAGGTCGATCCCTCCGATACTTTGCTCGATGTTCTGAGAAGAAATGGTTATCTCTCCGTGAAGAAGGGTTGTGATACGGGAACGTGCGGTGCGTGTACTGTCCTCATGGATGGTGTACCCGTTCTCTCCTGTATTGTACTTGCGGGAAAAGCCCACGGCCATGAAATAACGACGGTTGAAGGTATAGAAAATGAGATGAGAGAATTTGCAGAAAAACTGGCTCAGGAAGGAGCGGATCAATGTGGTTACTGCAGCCCCGGTCTTGTTGTGATGGTCTATGCCTTGAAGAAGATGTACTCGAATCCAACAGAGGAAGAGATAAAGAAATTCTTGATAGGTAACCTGTGTAGATGCAGTGGATACCAGGGTCAAATGAGGGCGATAAAGAAGTTCCTGGGGGTGGGGGAATGAAGGAAGTAAAAAAGTCTGTACCAAAGGTGGACAGCATGGGTTTGATATTGGGCAAACCCGCCTACACCGATGATCTTGCACCAAAAGATGCTTTGGTTGTGAAAGTCCTGAGAAGTCCCCATGCTTTTGCAAGGATAAGGAATATAGATACCTCAAAAGCTTTAAAAATTCCCGGCATAGAATGTGTGTTAACTTACAAGGATTTCCCAAGGATACCTATAACAAGGGCTGGACAGGGTTTTCCTGAACCCTCACCTTGGGATAAATTCGTTCTCGATGAATATGTAAGATACGTTGGTGATGAAGTGGCGGTTGTTGCTGGGAAAGATGAGAAAATTGCCGAGAAAGCTTTGGAATCGATAGAAGTTGATTATGAGGTCTTGGAACCGGTCCTGGATTTCGAAAAGGCAGAAGGACATCCCTCGATAATTCATCCGGAAGATGACATAGAAGGAGCTTACGATCCAAAGAGAAAAAAAATAAGGGTTGTAAAGCCTAGAATTGGAGGAGGATTCGGTGGGAAACAGGCGATACATGGCGAGATATTCGCAGCGGCAGTCACTTTGAAAACGGGAAAACCAGCAAAGTATGTGTACACAAGAAAAGAGGTCTTTGAAGCAACTTACACAAGGCATCCCATGAGGATAGATGTGACGCTCGGCGCAAATAGAGATGGTACCTTAAGAGTAATAGACATGGAGGTTCTCTCGGATACGGGAGCTTATGGAGAGCATTCTCTGACCACCCTCATGGTTTCAGGCTCCAAGACCCTTCCTCTTTATAACAAAGTGAAGGCCGTCAGGTTCAGAGGGAAAGTGGTCTACACGAATCATGTACCAGCAGGTGCCTTCAGGGGTTACGGAGCAGTTCAGGGGAATTTCGCTCTCGAATCTGCCATGGATATCCTCGCTGAGAAACTTGGAATGGATCCAGTGGAGATAAGGAAGAAGAACATGATAAAAGAAGGAGAGACATCTCCCATATTCAAGATAATGGGTGAGGGAAGAGAAGGGGTTGAAATGGTTATAAAAAGTTGCAAGTTGGAAGAATGTATAGAGAGAGGAAAAAAGATATTCAAGTGGGATGAGAAATTTAAGAAGAGGAGAAGAAACGGTAGCAAAGTTAGAGGTGTTGGAATGGCAATAGCCATGCAAGGTTCAGGTATAGCGAAGATAGATATGGCATCCGCTGTGATCAAACTCAACGATGATGGATCCTTCAATCTCCTCGTTGGTGCAACGGATCTTGGAACCGGTAGCGATACCATACTGGCTCAAATAGCGGCTGAAGCACTTGGAGTTTCTGTGAAAGACATAATCCCTTATTCTTCAGACACCGATCTAACACCTTTCGATAAAGGAGCGTACGCCTCCTCAACAACATACGTCTCAGGGAATGCGGTGAAACTCGCAGCGGAGAAGATGAAGAAACTCATAGAGGAAGAGGGAGCGAAAAAGCTTGGCGTTGATGTCGAAGAAGTTGTGTTCGATGGAAGGGTTGTAAAGACGAAAGATGGAAAGTCTTCGATAACCTTGAAAGAACTGGCAACCATCTTGTACTACACGGAAAACCAAAAGCAACTCGTTGCGAGTGCTTCCTACGTTCCAGATGAGGCCCCCCCTCCCTATATAGCATCCTTTGCAGAGGTTGAGGTGGATGAAGAAACAGGTAAAGTGGATCTGATAGAGTACGTGACAGTTGTAGATTGTGGAACCCCTATAAATCCGAATCTTGTGAGAGTTCAGGTAGAGGGTGCAACCGTTCAAGGTATAGGGATGGCACTTTTTGAAGATGTGAAGTACGATAAGAGAGGAAGGCTCCTGACGAACAACATGATGTTTTACAAGATCCCATCGAGAATGGATTTTGGAAAAATAACGGTGGATATCGTTGAAAGTTACGAACCAACGGGACCATTCGGTGCAAAGAGTGTAGCAGAAGTTCCGACGGATACTCCACCAGCAGCCATAGCAAACGCAATATATAACGCTGTGGGAGTGAGGATAAAAGAACTTCCCATAACCCCTGAAAAGGTTTTTAGAGCGTTGAAGATGAAATCAGAGAAGATATCTTCTGAATCCTGAGAATAGGTTTTGTAATCGTTTATTACCAAGAATAAACATGAATATTTCTGGAAAATGAAGGAAAATGTGCCTTGAAACGTTGGAAGCAGAAAGGTATAAAGTAAGATAGTGAAGAATTTATTTTTGGTTTATATTATTGACAACGTTGTCATTTTACCCAAACCTAGTTGAAAGGAGGGTTTCACATGAGAAAACTTTTCCTGGTACTGTCTCTTCTTGTGGTAATGGCCATAGCGCTCGCCAAACCAACGCTCGTTGTGGTATCGAGGCTCTGGACTCCTCCTTCTGAGAAGGAGTACGTCATAAACGAGATACTCAAACCGTTTGAGGAGATGTACAACTGTAAAGTCGAATTCAAGACACTCGATGACGAAACCATACTCAAACAGGTTGAACTTCAGCAAAAGACGGGAAACATAACAACAGATGTTGTCATAGTTTACTGTGCAAAGATGCCAGAATGGGTGAAGAGAGGATACGTTGTCGATCTAACACCTTACGTGAAGAAATGGACCGATAGGACGTTCCTCAAAGGATTCGACACTATGACTGTCTTCGATGGAAAAAGGTACTTCCTCCCGATAGGAGCAGACGTTTACTTGACTCTCATAAACAAGAAAGCCCTCAAGTACAAACCAGAGGATGTCGATATCCAGAACATAACTTGGGAACAGCTTGCCGATTGGGCACTTGCCGTTGCTGAGGGTGAAGGTGAAGGAAAGTTTGCAGTAACTGGTGTTCCAATGAAGATGTTCATCTACCAGGCTGGATGCGCTGTTCTGTCCTATGGTGGACACTGGCCAAATCTTGACAATCCTGGTGCAATGGCAGCGTTCTACTTGCTCGCCAAGATGAAAGACGCTTTCACACCGGCTGTCCTCACGTATGACGACACGAGGCCACCGATGAAGAGAGAAGAAGCCTGGATGACCGTTACACACTGTGCAAGGGTTGGAGAAGTTTACAAAGGCAATCCAACCCAGTTCATAGTCGCTCCTGCTCCCAAAGGTCCTGCTGGGATCGGTTCCATAGCCGGTACAAGCGGTCTTGCTATAGTGAAGGGGACGAAGAACTTCGAATTGGCTCTCAAGTTCCTTGAATACATAACAAGGCCCGATATAATGCTCAAAGTCAGTAAAGGAACTGGTGGATTCATACCAACAGTTGAAGAAGCGATAAACTACCTTGGAAAATCTCCAGAGGACGAGATCATAGAAAAATCCATAAAGGTCCTCAAAGAAGGAGTCCTAGCCTACATAGAACCCATATGGAAAGATTGGGGACAGGTTAAACTCGTTTACGATGAGATATTCAAGAACATGGTACTCGGAAAAGGCCAACTCGATCCTGACTACCTCGAGAGCATGCAACTCAGAATAGACGCACAGAGGAAGTGATTAAAAAAGCCCAGGGGATATTCCCCCTGGGCATTGCATTCCAGATACGGGTGGTGATCTGATATCGAGAGAGCCGAATCAAGGAAATATTTCTGGAAAAGAGCTATACCTTATTTTCTGATAACGCCAACGATCATCTACTATGCTGTATTCTGGATGGGACCTGTCATCACAGCGGTTATTCTCAGTTTTCGAGATGAGGCAGGAAACTTCACCCTTGCAAATTACCTATACATATTTAAGGATCCTTATTTTTTGAAAGCGGTGATCAACACGGGAATATTCGTCGCTATATCTGTCACACTTGAGTTTGTTGTCGCGTTCTCCCTCGCTTTGCTCATCAACAAGAGGTTCAGAGGCGCAGGAGCTTTCCTATCTTTGGCATTGATCCCTATGACACTCCCACCAGTCGCTGTGGGTGCCATGTGGTCAAGTGGTTTTGCGGTCCATGGATGGATGAACAGCCTCCTCTACAGATTAGGTTTTATAACCGAAGGAGAAAAGATCGTCTTTCTTGGAGGAACCGAATTTCAATCCTTGATGCTGATAATTCTGATCGACGCGTGGCAGGTTATTCCCTTCATGATGATCATCCTCCTTGCAGGTCTTCAGAATCTTCCTAAAGAGAGTATTGAAGCAGGTTATATATTTGGTGCCACGAGGTTCACCGTTTTGAGAAAGATCACGATGCCTATGATGAAACCGAGCATTCAGACTGCTTTGATCTTGAGAATAATATCCGCACTTCAGGTGTGGTTGATAATAGTCATGATCTATGGATATCGAAGAATACCTGTTCTTGTTGAAGAGGTCGTTTTCTATGAAGAAGTGCTCCTTAATTTCTACAGAGTGGCTCTTGCTTACTCTGTGATAGTGTCTGTGATCGTCTCGATCGTTGCAGTGATATATCTAAAAGTTTCAGGAGCTTTTGAAAAAGCTCCTGAATGATTGTGGGAGGAAGATATCGATGGGTAAGAAGAAATTGAAAAAAATCACAACCACAACTCTTTTCTATCTATTATGAAATCCACAGAGTCAGAGGATAAATATGTTCTCAGTGTGTACAGTAAGACCAGGGACGAATACATAACCATCTATGAATCGGCAGATCTTGACGATATGATAAGTTTTGCAGAGAGAAAAACGAACAGTAGAATACCGAAAGATCTTCTTCTTCAAAAAATCAAGGAACTCGAAGACGTATACAGGAAGAACGAGAGTGAGATAAAAGCTGCGGAGGAGGAGTTAAAAGATTTGAATGAAAGGCTAAGAAGTTTGAATTCTCAGATAAGAAAGTACAGAAAGAAGATGGAAAAGATAACTCCGGAGATGACGGAGCTTCAGGAACTCAAAAAATCTCTTGAAGAGAGGGTAAACGAGCTGGAAAGACAAAAAGATGATGTTGAAAGAAGAATAAGTGAATTGACTCGCCGTCTTATCAGCATTGGCTCTGTCAGTTTCACGGTTCCAAAGAATCTTTTTGCAAATTACATAACTTTCTTCAAAGTGACGAGCGACTCCATTCCTGCTCTCATAAGGAGTATTGAAGTTGCCTTGGCAACCATAGGTATTTCACTTGGAATAGGTGGTCCTGCAGGATACGCATTCGCTAGGTACTTCTTCAAAGGTAAAAACCTTTTGAAACTCAGTGTACTTTTCGTCAGGATGTTTCCAGGTGTCTCCATCGCCATGCCCATGGTCATAATCCTCGCAAAGATGGGATTCTACGATAGACCCATAGGTTTGTCTCTCGTCTATTCCGTTGGTCAGATAGCCATGACCATATGGATAACGGCAAGCATATTCATGGGAATACCCATAGAACTCGAAGAAGCGGCTCAAATATTTGGATGCTCAAAGTGGGGAGCCTTTTTCCACGTGACCCTACCCCTTGCTCTTCCGGGACTTGCGGCGAGCGCTATGTATGCGTTCATAGGGAGCTGGTCTGAAACGGCTCAGGCCATAATCCTGACACAATTTCACCCCACATTCCCTGTTGTTGTTTATCAAACTCTAGTCGGAGCGAAAGGATTGGTAAACCTCGTTGCAGCCGGTGGTGTCACGATGGCACTTCCCGCCATACTCTTCACAATAATAATAAGACGATACATACTCCAGATGTGGGGAGGAATAACCATATGAGGAGGGTCCAGGAATGGCTGTACTCGAATTGATAAACCTGTCTAAGAGATATGGAAAGAGAGTGTGGGGAGCACGGAACATAAATCTTAAGGTCAACGATAAGGAGTTCATAGTTCTTCTGGGCCCATC
>MZGO01000081.1 GCA_002084985.1 Thermotoga sp. 4484_232
AGAAAAAGAGTTTTGGAGATCATTGAAAATTTCGGCTACGTCCCGAATCATTCTGCAAGAAGTCTCAGGGCCTACAAGACGTATTTTGTCGGTGTCATCATCCCTCACGAATCCGAATTCACATTCACTTTTCCATATTTCAACATATTCATGAAAAATTTCGCACATAGAGCTCAAGAGAGAGGCTATCATGTAATTTTCACAACTTCTGAAGGAAATGAAATCGATATGTACAAAAATTTCATAAAGAGACGTTTTGTCGATGGTTTTGTGATCCTAGATGTCGTGGATGGAGATGAAAGGGTCAAATTTTTGAAAAACCAGGCTTTTCCTTTCGTGGTCATTGGAAGACCATCTGGAGTCGGAGATTACATATTCGTTGACACGGATAACGAACAAGGAGCGTACAGAGCAGTTAAATACCTTCTCGAACTCGGTCACAGAAGAATTTTATTTGTGAATGGACCTGCGAATTACTCCGTCTCCCGCCAAAGATTGAAAGGGTACTTCCGAGCCCTCGAAGAGAAGGGAATACCATTCGAGCAATATTTAGTGATGAACGGAGATTTCAGTGAAGAATCGGGATACAAACTCACCAAGAAAATGCTGGAAAAGTTTGGAAAAATAGAAGCAGTCTTCTACGCGAGTGATGCTATGGCCATAGGCGGTATGAAGGCATTTGAAGAAAGCGGATTAAAAGTGGGTAAAGATGTATCGATCGTGGGTTTCGATGACATACCCATGTCCAGAAACATTAGACCAAGTCTCAGCACGGTCTCTCAACCCATAGAGAAGGTGGCAGAAAGCGCAGCTGATTTATTAGTGAACCTCATCGAAAGAAAGGAGGTGAATTCGGTAATTTTGCCCACGGAATTGGTAATAAGGGAATCTACCATCAGGACGATATGAAATCGATTTCATTACTTCAAGAGGGGGTGTGTTCGTATGAGGAAATTCCTTGTGAGCTTCTTGATCGTAGTTCTGGTAGTTTTGAGCTTCTCCGAAGTCGTCGTCAGACTAGGAGGCTGGCCATCTTCTCCAACTGAAGAGAAAGCCCTTCAGGAAGCGGTCGATAAATTCAACGAGATGCACAAAGGGGAGATCAAAGATTTCTATCCATCGCTTCTGAACGCTTTCAAGTACAAGGGAAGGATCTACGGTATAGCCAAGGACTTTTCGACACTCGCTCTGTTCTACAACAAAAAGATGTTCGATGAAGTGGGGCTGAAATATCCAGACGCCACATGGACCTGGGACGATCTTCTGGAAGCTGCCAAAAAGCTAACAAGGGATCTTGATGGAGACGGCAAAATCGATGTTTGGGGACTTGCACTCTATCCGAATGCTTTCAACAGGGTTATTCCATTCATCTTCCAAGCTGGCGGAAAGATAGTCAACGAAGACTTGAGCACAGCTCTTGGAGAGCCTGAGGCGATAGAGGGTATAAAGTTTTACTTCGATCTTCACAACAAGTACAAGGTTGCGGTCAGTCCACAGGATATCGGAGCGGGATGGCTCGGTGATGCTTTTGGAAAAGAAAAGGTCGCGATGGTGATGTCAGGACCATGGATGCTTGGATTTTTGAGGGATAGCTTCCCCAACGTTGATTACGGCGTCGCAGAGCTTCCCAAGTACAAAGAAAGGGCAACCATGATCTACACAGTTTGCTATGCTATACCCAAAACGTGTAAGCATAAGGACGAAGCCTTCATTGCTTTGAAGTACCTTGTCAGTGAAGGTATGAAGATATTCACAGAAAGGCTAGGGGTTCTACCATCCAGAAAATCTCTGGCCGAGAAGGAACTCAACGATCCGATAAAAGGCGCTTTCTACAGAGGTGTAGCCTACGGTATACCTTGGAAGGTTCCAACACCGTCTGGTATATCCAGCAAACTCATAGATGAGATAAACACAAGGTTCTTGAAGATCTGGAACGGTGAAATGAGTGTGGAAGATGCGGTGAAAGAAATCGTTCAGCACTACGATGAATGGGTGAAGTGAGGGGGGTCTCCCCCTCACTTGATTTAATTTGGGGGGAAACGTGTGAGAAGGAGAGTGAGGGAAGCTCTGGTAGGTTACCTCTTTTCTGCACCTATAATCATCGCCATACTCGCTTTCACAATTGTTCCTGTTTTTCAGGCGTTGTACTACAGTTTCACAGATTACGATGCGTTACTTCAGCAAAAGTACAATTACATATTCAACCCGGAATTCTCACTTCAAGATTACCTTGTCGTACTCCTAGACGAGGAGAAACCCTCTCTTCAGGAACTTTTGGAAAGATTTGATCCTGTGGATTTCGTCGAATATACCTTTGGTTTTGAACTTGACGATAAACAGAAGGAGATTCTGAAAAATTACTTTCTTTCCGAGAAGCTCTTGAAGGATTTTCTGGACAGAAAACTCAACAAAGATATGAGGCTCAAAGATTTCATGGCAAGGTACCTTAAAGCGGGAAAGAAGTATTTTACAAGGTACAGGCCTCACATAATTGGTTTCGAGAATTTCAAAAAACTCGTCAAAGATCGGTATTTCTGGATAGCTTTGAAAAATTCTGCGGTATTTTCCCTTGTTGTAACACCCATCCAAACTTTTCTTGCACTCATTCTAGCGATAGCCGCCAACCAGAAGATAAGGGGTGTGAAATTCTTCAAAACCACGTTCTTCATACCATCGATAACGTCGTCTGCTGCTATATCAATGATCTTCCTTCTTCTGTATACAAAGCCTGGCTTGATAAATAGACTCCTTGGCGTTTTCGGCATACCTCCTGTGGACTGGCTTGGGAATACGAAGACCGCTCTACCTGCCATAATGGCTATGAACATATGGACGACGGCTGGATACTTCATGGTGACTTTCCTTGCCGGTCTTCAGAACATTCCCTCTTCAATTATCGAAGCTTCCGAAATAGATGGGGCAAAAGGCTGGACACGTTTTTGGAAGATAATACTTCCTCTTTTGAAACCTCAGATAATATTCGTCGTTACACTGGGAATCATCGGAACTCTTCAGGTTTTCGATCAGATCTACTTTCTGATAAGAAGTCAGGAGAACATAACGGTTTCAATGTACATATACCAGAACGCTTTCAGCTACGGGAAAATGGGATACGCTTCTGCGATAGCTCTCATATTCTTTTTGATAATATTCACCGTGACGTTCATTCAGAGAAAGATCATGAAAGAAGAAAGATTCTGGTGAATGGGGGGAAAGCGTGAGACGAAGGTGGACACCATCGAGAATCATCGCATACATACTTCTTGTTGGATACGCCGTATTGTCCCTTGTACCTTTCATATGGGCATTTCTTGTCTCCGTAACTCCCATGAGCTACGTGAACGAAAAAGGAGAGAGGGTTGGGGTTGATATAATGCAGTGGCCCCCCAGGATCAACATATTCAAATGGCCCCCCCGTGTTTTTGGAGCTCCAGGTACTCTGAGTAACTACGTGAAGGTGTTCCAGGTCGTTCCCTTTGCAAGATGGACTCTGAACACTATACTCTACGCTGGTCTTACGACCCTTGGACATCTTCTCTTCGATACTCTCGGGGGATATGCTTTTGCCAGATTGAGATTTCCCGGGAAGAACCTGATATTCACCCTTTTTCTTGCAACCATGATGATACCCATGCATGTAACAGTGATTCCCGTTTACAATCTCATGGTGAAGTACAACCTCGTTAACACTTATCTTGGCTTATTTCTTCCAAAACTTACAGGTGTCTTCGGGTTGTTTCTCATGAGACAGTTCTTCCTTAGTATCCCCACAGAGCTTGAAGAAGCAGCGATGATAGATGGTGCGGGATTCACCAGGAGATTCTTTCAAATCGTCCTTCCCGTTTCAAAGCCAGCCCTTGCCGCTCTTGCCATATACACGTTTCTTGGCACCTGGAACGATTTCTTCTGGCCACTTCTGATAACATCGGATAAGAGCATGTTCACCCTCACTATGGGTCTGAATTTCTTCAGAACATCCTATTACACGTTCTGGCAGCTCATGATGGCGGCAACACTCCTCATGACCGTTCCCATGTTGATCGTCTTCCTATCTTTCCAGAGATACTTCGTGGAGAGTGGTGCGATAACCGGTATGAAGGGATGATGAAGATGCTCTATTACGAAGCTGGAAGGAAAGGGTATTTGATATTCGACGAAAATGGAAGGATACCAAAGATAGGTTTCCATCTTCCAGAAGATATGGCTGGTCTTTGGTTTCCTCCTTTCAAGATAATCGATTGTCTGGATTTTCAAAAACCCTCCAGAAAAGTTATTGTGAATATGGTGGGAAGGAAAATTCTATTCGAAGATGGTGAAGCTGAGTTTCTCTTTTCTTTGGACAGAAAAAGGTTCTTCATCAAAATCAAGGGAAAGCTGGATATACAACTCAGATTATGTGAAACGCCTGTCTGGTATTCAGACATTCTAGGATGGCGAAAGACTGTTCCGAGAATATACGAAAAGGAAGATGAAATACTCATTGAACTGAAAAATCTCAATATCTTATTTTTCATCAAGAGTTCAGGGGGGTTCTTCTCTTTGAAGAGAAATATCCTCAAAGTCAAATCACTACTGCCAGAAACAGTGGTGTACATAGGAGATGAACCTCTGAAAAACGTGATGAAAGCCTATGAGGAAGAGAAAGTGAAGAAGGAAGAGTATTACCATCTAACCAACAACGAGAAAGGAACCAGATTTTGGTTGAAGAACATGCTGATCGATATGTTCCTAGCCAACGAGTACGGTGAAGGGGTGATAGCAGGCTTTCCAGAGTTTCCATGGTGGTTCGGCGTGGATACGTTCTTTATAGGGAGATGCCTCCTTGAGATGGATCTTATGGATTTTTTCAAAAAGAGCTTTTCGAATCTTCTGAGGCATTCAGAGAAAGGAAAAATTCCACACGAAGTGATAACGAACGGCGTGATCTATCATAAAGGAAATCCCATAGAAACCTCTCTTTTCGTCATTCTCCTGGAGGATTACTACGAGAAAACGAAGGATCTGACCTTCGTTAAGGAAAATTATCCCGTGATCCTGGAAGGTTTCAAAAATCTTCTCAAAGTCCCTTACCCTGAAGGGCCTGGCTTTGTTGAACTTGAAGAAGTCTCATCGGAGCACGTTGTGACCTTGGATAACGTGGT